>PUNN01000513.1 GCA_003552605.1 Phycisphaeraceae bacterium | reverse complement strand
GTCCGATTTGCTGCCTGCAACTGCCCGGCTCGCAGTTGCCGGTCGGCGATGGCGAACAGGGCCACCGCCTGCCCGGACCCGAGGGCGAGTGAGCCGGCCGCGCGCAACGCCGCCTCGCACTTCCCGCGCTCGACGAGGTGTGCGATGATCTGGTAGGCGAGCTGTTCCCGGCGTTCGGTCGATCTGATGCGCTTGGCCTGCTCGATGGCCGGGTCGATGTGGCCGTCAATCAGGCGCCGCTCGATGCCGACCATGTCCAGCAGGTGCCCGGGCCATCGCGACCGGTCCCGCTCGCCGAGTTGCCCGGGGCCGGTGCTGATCGCATCATCGGCAAGCTGCTGCCGGCGGGCGAGCAGGTCCGCGGCGGGGCCTTCATCCCCGGCGAGCAGGGCCGCCCGGGCAATGCGGGTGGCGAGCGTGCCGTACGGTTCAACGTCCCGCTCGATGTCCTCGAGGGCGCTTCGGGTGTGCTCAATGAGCCGGCCGGATTCGGTGTCACCGGTCAGCGCTGCACGGTGGGCCATGGCGGCAAGGCGGCGGGCGCGGCCTGCGGCCGATTGGATCTGCTGAGCCTCGGCCGCCGCGGCGTGAAGCGCGTGATGGGCCGCTTCGGTATCGCCATGCCGGCCGTACCAGATCGACAGTGCCTCAAGGCTGTCGGCGCGGCTCTCGGGGTCCGTGGCCGCGACCATCACCTTCAGCGCCGTCGCCCGGTCATGCCGCACCAGCAGCACGTGCATCGCCGGACCATAGAGCGGTTGCTGATGCGGCGATGCCCCGGCCGCGGCGGCGCCGGTTCCCGTTCGCCGCTCGCCCGCCCGACGACGGGCGGTTGTGGCCTGCGCGGTATCGCCCATCAGCAGATGGAGCATTGCCACCTGTTCGAGCAACTCGGCCTCGACGCCCGGCGGCGCCTTCGTCCCATATTGCCGGGCCTGCCCGAGCCAGTCGAGCACGCGGCTGGCGGGCAATCCGGTATCGCGGCGATTACGCGCAGCGCCGCCGATCACCGATGAAGCCGCCACGAGACAGCCGATGCCGGGGCCAAAGGCATCCAACCGGCTCGCCTGCGAGCCGTGCTCGCGCCAGGGCGAGCGAGTGGCGCCCGGGATCACATCGGCATCACCGGTCTCGGCCGGACCGGGCCGGATACTGCTTGGCATACGCATATTCACAACTGCTTTCCAGGGCCGGTCGGCGTTTGGACCACGGTCGGGGCCTCTGGAGGCGTCCGTGGGGTCTCCGGGGTGTCCGGGGGAATCCGGGGGTGTCCGCAGGAGGCGTGCATCCGCTGAGAACTCGCGGATTTCTCCCCGGCTGCCATTACCTCGCCGTCGGGGACCGGTGCGAACCGGCAGGAATTCTACACGCCTCGACGCCGGACGCCACCTCGCCGGGGGGTTAGAATTGTCTTATGCCTGCGATCCGGCGGAACAACCACAGCCCCCGCTTCGAGATGCTGCCGCTGATCGATGTGGTCTTCCTGCTGCTGACCTTCTTCATCTACGCGATCGTGATGCGCGTGCAGGTCGATGCCTTCACCCTCATGCCCGTAGGCAGCGGTGAGGGTGTGGTGCCTGCTGAGCATCGCACCGTGACGCTTGATCTCGATGGGCGCTACGTGCTTGATGGCAATCGCATCAGCGAGGCCGAATTGCAGCGCACCTTTGAAACCATGGCCCGCTCCGAGGCCGATCCGACCGTTTTCGTCCTGACCGAGGTGGCCGGCCCGGATGGTCAGCCGCCGCGCCTTGACCGCGTGCCGGCCCTGATGGACCTCGTGCAGATGGGCATGGAGGCGGGTGTGAACGTGCGCATCACCGGCCCGCGGCGGGAAGATGGGGCAAGGCCACCGGATGATGACCCATAATCCCGGCGCCCGCCGCATCGCCGGCAGGCGGAGGCACAAGGCTGCTGAATCGCGTGGGATGGTCAGCGGCTTCTGGGCAGTGTGTGCAGGCGATGGTCATGGCGGCCTGTGACGGGGCATCGCGCCATGGTCATCCCATCAGCCGGACTTCAGGGGGTAGGTGCTGACCATGCCCCGGGGGGGTGTGCGTTAGCCCTGGCCCCGGATGCCCCAACGCTTTCGAGCGGGGCCGCTTACAGTGAGTGTGACCTTGGTTTGCCCGATGGGATCGGCATGACTGGCAGCACTGGCGCTGACAACCGGATGCCACACCGCCGCAGATTGCTTCTGTTGCTTGGCGGGTTGGGGTTGCTGGTTCTGGCCGGCCTGGTCGGGGCAGGTGCACGGATGTTCTGGATGCCGGGCCACAGCGCTTCGTGGCCCGTGCCAACGTTGACTGAGCGGGAGGTGGTGTTGGCTGAGCAACTCGAGAAGGATGTGCGCGCGCTGTCGCAGGACATCGGCCCGCGCCACATGGGCCGGCCTCGGTCGCTGCAAGCGGCACGCGAGCATATCGAGTCGCGTTTGACTCAAAGCGGCTACGAACCGGACCATCACACCTACACGCTCGACGGCGCCGGGGCGCCGAGGTTCGCCGGTGAGGAGGGGGTGAGCGTGGTGGCGGAACTGCCCGGCACGCAACGGCCGGATGAAATCGTGATCATCGGTGCCCATTACGATACCGTGCCCGGTTCACCCGGGGCCAACGACAACGCTTCGGGCGTGGCGGTGCTGCTCGCGCTTGCCGAGCGATTCCGCGAGCGGCCGCAGCCGCGGACGGTACGATTCATCGCCTTCACCAACGAGGAGCCGCCCTTCTACAAGACCGATGATATGGGCAGCTTTGCATATGCCCGGGAGGCGAGGCAGCGGGGTGACAATATTGTGGCCATGGTGTCCCTCGACGGGGTGGGCTATTACAGCGATGCGCCGGGATCGCAGGGCTATCCGCTTCCCGGGTTGAATCTGTTCTATCCCGATCGCGGCCATTTCATCGGGTTCGTCACGCGCGTGCGCGATGCCGCGTTGCTGCGCCGGGCGCTCGGGGCTTTCCGCGAGCAGGCCGATCTGCCATCGCAAGGCGCGGCCCTTCCCGGTTGGCTGGCGGTGGACCGCTCGGACCACTGGGCATTCTGGCAACACGGCTACTCGGCCATGCTGGTCACCGATACCCTGCCATTCCGCGACCCGCAATACCACGAGCCCGGCGACACCGCCGAGCGCCTGGACTACGAAGCGATGATGCATCTGGTTGAAGGCCTGACGCACGTCCTGAAGACTCTGGCTGAGTGACCTGGCAAGAGAAAACGTGTGCGGAGTCAATGGCCTCGATCGTGCGGGCAGCAAAGCATAACAGGTTGGCCGGAACGAGTCATTCATCATCAGAGAGACATGACGCCTTTGTGCGCATGGCACACGCCGTGGAGGGGGATCCCTATCAGTGGCAGGGTCAGCGGTCTTTCTCCAGCCCGATGGCCATGCGAGTCACGCCCCGCCGCCGCATGGCCATCGGCCGCGGACGGCCGCTGACCATGCCACCCCCTTGCTTTACGTAATAGAGGACCCGCGAGAAGTGTCGTCCACGCGATGCCTTTTTGCGCTGACTTCTTACCTCACTGCTCCCGCTCCCATTGCTTTTCCAGGTCCACCTCCGGCATCGGCGGATACGGCTCGAGGCTGCTGCCGGCTTCCCAGGGGTCCTTGCCGTGGGGGAAGGCGCCCATGTCCGGAGATTGATCCGGGTGGTGGTCGGTGATGCCGTCGATCGGCTTGCCCGCGCCGCGGGCGGGGGAGTCGGGTTGGAGGCGATAGTCGTGGTTGGCCGGGTCGATGAATTTCGGGTCCGCGTCGCGCTCGAGGTTGTTTTCCAGCGTGACGTTCGGCATGTGCGCGGTACGGGGGCGGCCGGCAGTGAAGATGTTGTTGACAAAACGCGTGCCGGTCATGTCCTGCGGGCGCCGTCGCGACATGCCCACGCTCACCCGCAGCCCGACCAGCGTGTTGTTGGCCACGAGGTTGTCCCTGCTGTCCGGCGGGTTCAGCGCAATCGCCTCGCTGACGGCGAACACGAGGTTGTGATGCACCACGTGGTTGCTCGATTGATCATCGATGTAGATGCCCACGCAGCCGGGCGGCCGGGCGTGGTTGTGGTGGATGCGGTTGAAGGCGATCTCCGTCCCTTCCCCATCTGTCTGGTAGGTGTAGGTCATGCCGAGGTCGCGGGTGAGCAGGCCTGCGTTGAACATGTGGTTGTGCAGGATGCGACCCTCGCGCAGGCGGCGATGCACGAGAATGCTTCGCCCGCTGTTGTAGAGTGTGTTGTGCTCGATCACGTGACCACGGCCGGTGACGTTGACCGGGGCGCAGTCGGTGGCGCTGGTGTTGAAATCGTGCACCATGCAGTTGCGCAGGGTGTTGTTCTTGCCGAAGATGGACACACCGTCGCCGGCACCGTGAGCGATGCGGCTGTCTTCAATGGCGTTGTTCTCACCCCCGAGCACAATGCCGAGGCCCTCGGCATCGGGGTCGATCCCATCATCGCGGTTGAACCCGCCGCGGATACCGAACCGGCTGTTGATATGCACAACATGCAGGTCCGAAGCGCGGCAGTGGCGGGCCTCATCGAAGTTCAGGCTCGCCGCCTCAAGTGCGAAGCCCTCGATGTGGATGTGCTCGCGGCCGGTGAGGTCGAAGCCAAAGGTGCGCACCCGGCCCTCGATGCGGTGATCGTCCGGCCTGGCCCCGGCCTCGAGGTGCACGTACAGGTGGCCATCCTCGTAATGCCATTCACCCGGCTCATCGAGCGCGGCCATGACACCGTAGAGGTATCCGTAGCCGCGGTTGCCATCGGGCCACCAGCCGCGGTCGGTATCGAGTGTGATCTTCCCCGGCTCGGAGGCGATCACCTCGTACTGATGCGCCACCCACCCGCGCTGCGTGTCAAGGGCCCAGAGCGTGGCCCCTTTCCACTGATCCTCAGGCTGATCGATGTCATCGCCGGTGACCTCGGCGCCCTCGCGCATCAGCGGGATGGTGTTTTTCTCGAACGGATCGCCCGAGGCATTGGGATATTGCGCCGGCCGCGCCAGGTCCCGATCGATGAAGACCTGCTCAGGCCGCTCATCCACCGCCGCGCGCCAGATGTCGCCCTCATGTTGCTCCCAGCCGGTGATTCGGTCGGTGCCGGTGATGATCGTGTCGTGGCCGGCTTCGGCGACAAAGCGGATGGGGGCTTCGGCCGAACCGCTCCGCGGCGGCCGGATGGTCTCGCGGTAGGTTCCCGCATGGACGATGCAGACATCGCCGGGTTCGAGCTTCGCCGCCGCGGCCGTGACTGTCCGCAAGGGCGCAGTTTCGGTGCCGGCAGCGGCATCATCGCCCTCCGGCGAGACATGCACCTCACGACCGGCGTGCGCGGCGGGGCAGGCAAGTGAAAGCGTAAGCAGGACAGTCAGCAGGGCGGTGGTCGGCTGGTGCATTCCAAAACTCCTCGAGAGGGCCGGGGGCGGGAAGGCATGGTAGCAGGGTTGCTGATGTTGAAAAGGGTTAACGAGGATGCGGGCAAGACGATTGCAGGGGCCCGGGCAGGGAGGGAAAGAATGGGCGCAACGACTGTTGCCGCACACCCTGCGCCGGCAGGGGCACCGGCACACAACCGGCGAGGATCGCGAGCGACAACGGTTCCCGTCATCGTGCCCTCCCGTGATCGTGGCGGGGAGGGCACGGTGAGGTCCCTGTCATTTCTTGCGGGCAAGCGCCTGGAGGACGATGAGGCGGCCTTTTCTGAGATTGTAAAGCTGGTTTTCGATCTTGAGCCTGGCATCGTCGCCCATGAGCAAATGCGGGCCGAGTGGTGGCGGGCCGGCCTGGTTGAACATCTCGAGTACCTTGAGAAACCAGGACGCTGATAAGTCGCTTGTGTCCACCAGATGGTCGATCACCAGGCCGAAATCCTCGAGCATTTGCCGCAGCGTGCCGGCCGGGGCGAGGAAGCTGATGGAGGCATCATCCGCCCACGGGACGGGGTAGTATCGCAACGGGCCACCCTCGCCGGCGAAGATGTCGTGCAGCAGCAGTTGCCCGCCGGGCGCGAGCACCCGAGTGATCTCGCCGTAGAACCTCGGCTTGTCTTCGATGTTCATCTGGGCATGCTCGGTCCACACCACATCGAAGCTCGCATCCGTGAAGGGCAGATTCAGGGCATCGGCATGACAGAACCCGACCCGGTCACGAAGGCCGACAAGCTCGCTCAGCCTGCACGCGGCCTCCACGTACGCGCGGATGAGGTCGATGCCGATGATGCGACACCCATACTGGGACGCCAGGTAACGGGCCGAGCCGCCGAGGCCGCATCCCACATCCAGCACATCCATTCCGGGCTTCAACGCAGCGCGATCCGCGAGCTCGACGGTGGCCTCCTGGCCCCGGATATGAAACGCATCGACCGGGGCGAGGTCGGCCGGCGCCAGTTGCAACGGCTTTTTTCCCATGTGCCCGAGCGCTTCCAGGATGGCATCGAGAACCCCGGCGCGGCCGTAATGACGTTCGATGTGGGAAACCGGGGCGCTCAGTTCATCGCGTCTTTTTTATGAAAAACCACGCGTATCGTGTACACACTTGACATGGTGACGGCCGCTTGCTCGAGCCACATGGGCCACGAGCGGCCGCGCAGGCGGATGATCATCGCGGTTTATCACGTCCCCTCAGGCCACCCCTATGTTCTTGAACAGCCGGTCGGCATGCTCGGCGGGGGTGAACTCGAAGAACTCGCAATCCTCGGGGAACGTGGGAAAGTGGCCGGGCAGCAGGTGGAAGGCTTCACCTTGGCCGACCGAAAGCGATTCCCCATCCTTGGTGCGCAGGTTCATGCGCCCCTTGGTCACCATGCCCCAATGCTCGCAGCAGCACATGTCGTGAGGCAGGCCCTGCAGCGCCGGGGTGAAGTCGAAGCCCTTGTCGCAACTGATCCAGATCAGAACCATCCCGTCCCCGGCCGGGGCGCGGCGGACCTCGACGCCCTCATCCTTAAGCACAAGCTCCATGCTCGATGTGTCGAACGTTGCGTGCGTGCTCATGGCGAACCTCCTTGCCTGAGACAAATCGGATACTTCTCTACGGTTCCCTCGCACCGGTCGGCGCATCATGGGCGCCAATCCGGTGCACGATGTAGTTGCTCCGCCGCGGCGCCAGCGATGATGCTTCCCAAAACGCCCATCATGCGCGCCCCGGCCCTATTCGGTGACGGTCGGATCGAGCACCCTTGTCACCCGGTTGACCTGATCTGCCGGCAGGCCGGCCTGTTCTGCATGCCGGCGAATCATCTGCTCATCCGGGGCGAGGTAGATGCAATAGATCTTGTCACCGGTGACATAGCTTTCGACCCACTGAATATCGGGGCCAAGACTTCTCAGCACCTCGCACGACGTCAGGCAAGTCCCCTTGAGCTGCTCATCCGACATCTCCCCGGCCCACGGCACCTCGCGTTCCACAACAAACCTTGGCATGGTGGCCTCCTTTCTTTGGAAGCAGGGCCATCGGGCGCGCGCTTGCGGCCGTGGCGGGTCAATCCTCCAGAGCGGCTTCGGCACGCTCGAGGCCGGCGCGGGCGTTGCGCCGGTTGGGCGTGCGCTCGAGGGCGGCCTCGAAGGCAGCGCGGGCGTCGGCCGCTCTGCCTTCGCGCAGCAGCAACTCACCATAAAGCTCGCGCACCGGCAAAATCTCGCCCGGCGTCGTGGGGTGTTTGTCCATCGAATCCTCCAGGTCCGCCGCATCGCTCATCAGCTCGAGCGCTTCCTCGGTCTGTCCATCCTCGTATAGCACCCAGGCCTCCACCGCCTTGCCAAGGGCCTCGGTCATGAAGGCCCAGTAGTCATCGCCCGCCTCGCGCAAGGCTGTCACGCACTCGGCGATGTGCTCGCGCTCGGTGCGGGCCTGCTCGAGATCGTCACTGCGCGCTGCGCCAAGACCGCGGGCGTAGTGGAACAGGGCATCGGCGGCAGGGAACTCATCCCAGTCCAGCACATCGGGATAGCGCGGCTCAAGCTCGGCCGCTTCTTTCCACTTCTGCTGCTCGAGGTAGTAGCGCGCCTGTGGCGCGGCGAGGTTGTAGCCGGCGAAAGGCGCAGCGTAGAGTTCCTCGACCGCCTGCACCTGCTCGAGCGTCTCACGAGCGCCCCCCTCATCGCCGAGTTGGAGATGGCCGTACATGATGTAGTCAAGCGCGTGGACGTAGTGAGCACTGGCATGGGCGTCGATCTCCCACTCGCGCAGCGCCGCCTCGGCCGAGCGCTCGTTCCATTCAACGTTCTCCTCCCAATGACCGAGCCGGACGAAGATGTGGCTGGGCATGTGCAGGGCGTGAACGGTGTCAGGCGCGATCTTGTCATACTCCCGCGCCACCTCCTCGGCCTTGGGTGCCAACTCGGCACTGTCGTAGGCGTGGATGAGGTAGTGGAACAGGCCGGGATGCTCGGGGTGGTCATCGAAATATTCCTCGATCAACGCCCCCGCCTCGCGCTCGAGGGTGTAATCGTGCTCCTCGTGCGGTGAATACTGCGCCATGGCGTAGCAGACCTTGGCCAGGGCATAGAAGGCCGCGGCGTCGACATCCTCGGGGTGGGCCTCATGCAGATCGCGCTGGGCCTGCTTCCAGGCACGGACCCGGGCCTCGTGATCGCGGGCGCGGCTGTCCTGAGCCGGCTGCGGATCGGTGAAAAACGCTTCCACCGCGCCGATATAGCCCTGCTCCCGCTCGGTGGGGGCACCGATCTCACGCGCTGCGGCCACCGCCTCCTTGCCGCGCTCAAGCCCTTGCTCGGGAGTCGGGTGCCACAGCGGCTGAAAGCTGGTCATCGCAACGCCCCAGTGCGCGATGGCGCAATCGGGATCGGCCTCGGCTGCGGCCTCAAAATGCGGCCGCGCCTGCTCGTACATCATGTGGTGAAGGTGCGCAAGGCCGGCGTCGATCTCATCATTGGCCTGCTCATTGCACGAGGTACCGAACTCCACCACCCCCATCTCGTGGTCATGCACATGCGGTTCCTCCTCGGCCTCCGGGCAGCCGGTCAGGAACAGCGCGCCACAACAGAATGCCAACAGACCGCTGGGTGTTTTGAACCTCATGGCTCGATACCCCCTTTCGACAGGATTCTCACAGGCCACGCCCCTCGGCATCGACCTGCCATGTCAGTGGACCACCATCGCTCATCGCTCCGGCCGATGACTGCTTGTCGGCGTCATCACCGCGCTTAGACGTACAAATCTTCCGTGCCACCGTCCAGTGAGTCAACCTGTCAAGGCAGAAAAATAACAACAAATCGCAGAAAAAAACATCTTGATCGCTGATGATGTTCCGGCCAGGTAGTGGCCATGGCCTGCGTTGCTGCGCGGGGGTGGGAGCAGCACCATGGTGACTGCCGCGCAATGACCAATGCCACCCATCGCAGGCGCTGTGCCGAATCACCTGACCCGACACGATCCAGTCATGGACGGATGACCTGGAAAACGATATCCCCGTCACCCGATCGCTGTCTTGGGGTGCCACCATCATCCTCACGATTCGTACCGATGCTGTAGAGCAGGTACCCACCGTTGATCGGCTGGTAGCGCAACGGTTCATCATCAAAGGGATCGCGCGGCACCTCATCGAGCCACTCGGGCCGGAGCGATTCAAGTGCATCCGGGGGTGCATCATGCTCAATGCGGTAGCGCTCGATGGCCAGGGCGGTGTGGGTCAGCCGGTCGTAAGCCAGCCCTCTGAGGTCGCTGTCAGGCATGCCGGTGACGATCGCTCGCAATATCTGCCGCACCGGCAGGTACCGGTCCGGCATGGCCTCGATCTCCGCGGCCAGGCGGTCGCAGCTGGCACGGCGCTGAGGTGGGGGGCCGTCGGCCGCATCGATGAATCGGCTGTAATACCGAAGCAGGTGGATCATCCCCCGGTGCGCGGTACCGCTGAGCCGAAGTGGGAAGGGAAACTCATCTCGCCCTTCACCGGCGTCGATCTGCTCGAGCCAGTAGACACGCTCCACGATGAAGGTCGAATGCAGCAGGTCATCGCGGGCAAGTTCGGCCGTGCGGTTCATCAGTGTTTCGAGTTGCTCATCCGTCCACGGTATCGGCCGCTCGAGCACGCGCGGAAGGTAACTTCCCAATCGAGTGCGGACATGGACATGGGTGAAAAACTGCGTGTACAGGGGATGGTGCTCGAGCGTCTGTGCGAGGGCACAGGTGGCATCAACCGACTTGATGATGAGGTCGATATCCTCCTGCTCGGCAGCCATCAGCATTTGCAGGATCATCAGCGATGACAGGGTGCGCACGGCCGGGAGGTAGTCGGCGGAGCCTCTGCCATTGATGATCGGGCTCGGCCCCCATCCGGAATCGAGCGCTGCCCCCTCCATGACGACCTCGAGGGCGCCGGCGTTGCGCTCGAGGAAGTAGGCGCTTGCCTTCCGCATCAGTTCGGGCCAGGGTTCGCCTGGTTCTTCAGGTAACCTGGCTGACCCGATGACCGGCACGAGATCGTCGAGACTCTGCGGTGGCTGCCATGGCTCAGGGGCGTGGGGTGGCCGAAGTTCGGCATGTTCATCGGGTGATGGAGATTGCGAGGCATTGCCATCCTGTGGCCGGTGTCCCGGGTCCGGCTGTATCGGCTCGCGCTGCT
>PUNN01000437.1 GCA_003552605.1 Phycisphaeraceae bacterium | reverse complement strand
GGGGCAGCGAGGGTGGGGTTGGCAGCAGGTTCGGACGGCATAGGGGGTGGGTTATAATCCTTCGCGGCGTGGCGTGGCGGACGGTAGATGAGTACAGTATTGCATCTGCCAGCCCCTGACCTGCTCACCCTCATCGGACCCGGACATGGTAACCATGCGATCCAGCCTGCCACCGACCCGCGAATCGCTGACCCACAAGTTCCAGATCAACGGTTTCGAGGGTTATCTGACCGTCGGCCTGTTCGAGGACGGCACGCCGGGTGAGATATTCATCAAGATGTCGAAGGAGGGGTCGACCCTCTCCGGCCTCCTTCAGGGGTTTTGCCGCGCTTTCTCGCTTGCCATTCAGTTTGGCCTGCCACTCGAGGAGGCCACCCGCCGGTTTACCGGGATGCGGTTTGAACCCATGGGCCCCACATCGAACCCGCGCATCCCCGAGGCGATGAGCATCATCGACTACATCGCCCGCTACATCGAACTCGAATTCGTTCAGCATGAAGGTGGTAGCGGCGGTGGCGGCCGACAGGCGTTGTCCACCGGCGACCCTGACTGAGGGTGTGCGGCGGCGCCGCGATACGACCGCCACAGAACGCCCAGTCTGAACGCGCACGTAAGTATCTCCTGCATCACACCTTACGTGTCCATCGTCGATTGCGGCCCGCCGCGGTCGCTACGTTTGCTCATGCTTCGTTGGTTCCCGGCCACAGGGGCCGGGACCACGGAGGATGCATGCGATGGATGGAATCGGTCCCGCTTCAGCCAGTCTGCCTCCCGTTGGCCTTCCTGCCGGGGCCATGCCTGCGGCGAACGCCGACGCCGGATCAGCTCCCGGCCGGATCGCCGAGTTGACCGGGCAGATCGCGGGCGATCAGGCACTCATTGGCAGTGCCCACCACACGATGGTCCAAGGACAGGTGACCGCGTCGGTCAACGGTATGTCCGCCGAGGGTGAGGCGTTTCTGCACATGGCGATAGCGCTCTTGGCGCTGCATGCCTTGCTCGGTGGTGACGATGAGGATGGCGATCGCAACACGCTCGCGGCGATGGCGCTTCTGTTCGCAGCCTCACAGATGGGCAACGGCCAGGGAATGACCGAGGCCGCCGGGGACCTCGCCGCATCGACGACTCCAGGTGCAAGCTACACCGCCACCGGGGCCGCGACGATGCCCATGACGCCGAGCGGTTCCCTGTTGAACGTGACCGCGTGAGAGCCCCGGTCAGGTCGGCTGTTTTCGACAAGGGATGCTGTGCGGACGCAGGGTGGCATGGTCAGCCGCCGTCACTCCGGGGGTTCCGGGGCTGTCCGCCGCGGCGCGTGTCATGCGCCCGGGCGAATGATTATGGGGTGCATGACCCATCTCGGGGCTGACCCATCGCGCCTTCACTTCCGTATCCCTCGCTAGTGTGACTGCGGGTGAGGGCCGACCCGCGTCGCCCTTCGAGCTATGCCGTGCCACGGCGTAGCGAAGCCGGGGGTTGAGGATTGGTCCGCATAGCCCCTGCGTTGTGCCCCTCACCCCAGCCCTCTCCCACCCCCAAGAAATGGAGGGGGTAAAAGGCCCGGTCCGCCAGCCGCGACACGTCTCATGCAGCCCGTGCAGTCTGAGACAGCCCTCATTTTGTATCGTGATCGGGAAAATTGTATCATGGTCGGCGAATCAGACCTGATTGTCCCGAACCCTACCCTGAAAGGAACCCACCCATGCTCAAGCGCCCCAAGATCGCGGTCATCGGTGGCGGCAATGTCGGTGCCAGTTGCGCCGTCTGGGCCGCCAGCAAGGAACTCGGCGACATCATCGTCCTCGACATCCCCGAGGCCGAAGGGGTCGTCAAGGGCAAGATGCTCGACCTCGTCCAGTGCGGCCCGATCGAGCGATTCGACTCGAAAATCGTCGGCACCACCGACTACGCCGACATCGCCGAATCCGATGTGGTGGTCATCACCGCCGGCCTGCCCCGCAAGCCGGGCATGAGCCGCGACGATCTCGTCGAGAAGAACGTCAAGATCGTCAAAAGTGTTTCCGAGAACGTCAAGAAGCACGCCCCCGAGGCGACCGTCATCGTCGTCAGCAACCCGCTCGATGCGATGGTCTACACCGCATGGAAGACCACCGGCTTTCCCACCCACCGCGTTGTCGGGCAGGCCGGCTGTCTCGATATCGCCCGGTTCAAGGCCTTTATCGCCATGGAAACCGGCTTCAGCGTCGAGGACATCAACGCCTTGCTGCTCGGCGGCCACGGCGATGACATGGTGCCCCTGCCGCGGTTTACCAACATCGCCGGCATTCCCGTGACGCAGTTCATCACCGAGCAGCGCCTTCAGGAACTCGTGGACCGTGCCAAGGTCGGCGGCGGCGAGATCGTCAAGCTCATGGGCACCAGCGCTTACTACGCACCGGCCAGCGGCGTGATCCAGATGGTCGAGGCCATCATCAAGGACAAGAAGCGCATTCTCCCCTGTGCCAGCTACTGCAAGGGTGAGTTCGGCATCAATGACCTGTTCGTGGGCGTGCCGACCCTGCTCGGCGCCGCCGGTGTCGAGAAGGTCATCGAGATCGACCTCAACGCCGATGAGAAGAAACTGCTCGATGAGTCGGCGGCCCACGTGAAGGAACTGGTCGAGCTCGTCAACAAACTCGACCCGAGCCTGGCGTGACCCGACGCCTCTTTTCGATTCCCACAAGCTGACCGGCAGTTGAAGCACAACCGGAGCTGCACCGGTGCCGCCCGACAGGTGGCACCGGTTTTTTCATGGCCGCAGGACGGAACCACGCGGCCTGTCGATCAAAGGTGTGGTCTCAATAGCAGCTTATCCCAGCGCGGTGCTTCCATGTTGGCCAGCCGTGGGGAAAAAATGGTGAGCAGGGGGCGACTGCGACAGCGGCCACCGTACCGGCGCCCATCTCGGTGCCCGGGGGGGCGCGGCCGGACGCCTTCGCATAAACATTCTTCAGAAAGCCGGTTACGCTGCGCTGCCCTCAACCCCTGGCTGCGTTGTCCAGCCTGCAAAACTGCACCTGCCCCCATGGCGCCGGCCGGGCCTCCGCTGTCCTGCCTGACCGACCTGTTCACCCGGCTGCCCGACCCCCCGCACGCGTTTCGAGCACTTCCGGCCCGACCCGGGGGGAGGGGCAGTCACAGCGTGTCCTCGCCTTCCCCGCCTTCTCCGAACTGCGGGGCCCCGGTTGCCGGGGACAATTCCCGACGGGGTTCGTGGAACACACGCGAGCCCCGGATGCATGCGCCTGCCCGCGCTGCCCCGACATTTGCCATGCTCTCCGGTCAGGTCCATAATTACCCTCGGCGATCCCGCCTGCCGAAATCCCGGTCCAACCGCCTTGCTCCGTTCGGGTTGCCGCGTCAATCCGGTCACGGCGGCCCACCCGGCCGGCCGTAGGCCGAACGGCTCCCGCGTTGATGGGTGAGGGCAGTTGCGGCCGGGTCCCCGCCGGTTATGCCCAGTGAAGAGAGGTTTCGATGTCGCGAAAACGTCGTAAGCTCGGCGAGATTCTCAAGCGATGGGGTCTTGTCAGCGACGATCAACTCGAAGAGGCTGCCCGCGTCGCCACCGGCTCCAACCGCCGCATCGGCGAGGTGCTGGTCGAGATGGGGCATGCCAGCGAAGTCGATGTGGCCAAGGCGCTTGCCAGCCAGTTCGACATGGAGTTCATCGACCTCTCCGACCCGGATGCGATCAGCGCCGATGCGGCCAACCTCATCCCGATGGACCTGATCAAGAAGTACCTGGTCGTGCCCGTGAGCCGGACCAACGGAAAGCTGAAGGTCCTGGTGAGCGATCCGATGGATCTGGTCATGCTGGACAACCTCCGCTTCCGTCTCAATTGCGAGATCGAGACGGCGCTCGGGGCGCGGGGGCAGATCAAGGAGCACATCGACAAGCTCCTGGGCGAAACCGACAGCGAACTGCAGAAGATGACCCGCGACATGACCATGGACGCCGAGGTCGAGGCCGGGTCGCAACTCGACGCCGTTGACCCTGGCGCCGTGGGCGTGGTCGGGGTGGAATCGGGCACCGATGACAGCGGGCAGGCGCCGGTGATCAGGCTGGTCAACAAGATCATCGTCGAGGCCGTCCGCACGCGTGCCAGTGACATCCACATCGAGCCGTTCGAACAGCGTGTCCGCCTGCGCTACCGCATCGACGGGGTCTGCCACGAGCTCGACCCGATCCCCAAAGTGACGCAGAACGCGGTGATTGCCCGCCTGAAGGTCATGGCCGGCATGAAGATTCAGGAAAAGCGCGTGCCGCAGGACGGCCGGATCAAGATGAAGATCGATGATGAAGTCATCGACTTTCGGTGCAGCGCCTGTCCGGCCTACCACGGCGAGAGCATGGTCATGCGTATTCTGCGGCCGGAATCGGCGAGGATCGGCCTGAGCAATCTCGGCATGCGCGATGACACGCTCGAAACGTTCCAGCGGATCATCAAGCGGCCCAACGGCATCTTCCTTGTCACCGGCCCCACGGGCTCGGGCAAGACAACGACGCTCTACTCCGCACTCGACGTGCTCAACCGGCCCGACCGCAAGATCATCACCGCCGAGGACCCGGTCGAGTACAACTTCAAGGGCATCAACCAGTGCCAGATCAACGAGCAGATCGACCTGAGCTTCGCCCGGATCCTCCGGGCGATGTTGCGCCAGGCGCCCAACGTCATTCTTGTCGGTGAGATTCGAGACCGCGAGGTGGGGGAGGTCGCCGTGCAGGCGGCGCTGACCGGACACCTCGTCTTCTCGACACTGCACACCAACGATGCGGCCAGTGCGATCACCCGTCTGATCGACATGGGCGTCAAGCCCTTCCTTGTGGCCAGCTCGATCCAGGCGGTGCTTGCCCAGCGGCTTGTGCGAATCCTCTGTCCCAAGTGCAAGGCGCCCGAGACAGCGCCCAACCCACGGCTGCTGCGGCTGTGCGGCATCGAGCGGTCTGACCTCGAACGGTTTACCCTGTACCGGGCGGTGGGCTGCCGCCACTGCGCCAATACCGGTTATCGTGGCCGGCGGGGGGTTTACGAACTGATGGTGATGAACCCTGAACTGCGTGAACTCGCATTCAAGCGCAGCCCCCTCGGCCAGATCCGGGCTGCCGCCATCGGTGCCGGAATGCGGTCGCTGCTCGGCGATGGAAAGCTGAAAATACTCGATGGTGAGACCACGATCGATGAGGTCGCCCGCATTACGCAGGTCGAAGGTGTGGTCGACGTCGAAGAGGATGTGGCCTGAACCACAGAATTGCCCCCCGCGGCCGTCCGTCCCGGCCGGCCCTGAGCCCCCGTTGGAGGTCCCATGTCAACGATACTGATCGACCGGCTGCTTGACACCGTCGTCAAGCAGAATGCCAGCGACCTGCACCTTTCGGTGGGCAAGCCGCCGACCGTTCGTATCCGCGGCCGGCTTGTCGAGCTTCGCACCAAAACGCTCGAGCCGGATGACACCACGGCCCTGATGAAGTCGATCACGCCGGAGCGGGCCCAGAACGAGCTTCAAGAGGAAGGGGGGGCGGACTTCGGCTTCGCCTACGGCGATGCAGCGCGGTTTCGCGTCTCGATCTTCAAGGTCAAGGGCAACGTGGCCCTCGTGCTGCGGCAGATTCCAAGCAAGCTGATGGGGCTGGAAGAGATTGGCCTGCCGGCCATGGTCGAAGACCTGCTCAAGCGGCCGCGCGGGCTGTTCCTGGTCACCGGCCCGACGGGCTCGGGCAAGACCACCAGCCTCGCCTCGATGATCAACTGGATCAACGAGGGGTATGACCGCCACATCATCACCGTCGAAGACCCCATCGAATACTACCACGAGCACAAGAAATCGCTTGTCAATCAGCGGGAAGTGGGGACAGACGTGCCCAGCTTCGCTGAGGCCCTGCGGCGGGCTCTGCGACAGGACCCGGATGTGGTCCTCGTCGGTGAGATGCGCGACCTCGAAACCATCGAAGCGGCCATCCGGGCGGCTGAGACTGGCCACCTCGTGTTCGGCACGCTCCACACCACCGGGGCCGGAGGAACCATCAACCGGATCATCGATGCCTTCCCCGTCGACCAGCAGGAGCAGATCCGGGTCCAGCTTTCGACCAGCCTCATGGCCGTGCTCAGCCAGGCGCTGATGCCCCGTCACGACATCAAGGGGATGGTCGCGGCCTACGAGTTCCTCGTGGTCACGCCCGCCATCGCCAACATGATCCGCGAGAACAAGACCTACCGGATCAACTCTGCCATCCAGACCGGCCGCAAGTTCGGCATGCAGCTTCTCGACGACCATCTCTGGCAACTGTTCAGCGAGGGCAAGATCAGCGGCGATGATGCAGTCGAACGCGCCCAATACCCGGCAGACCTGCGTATCAAGATTAAGCGGGCAGGGGGCAAGGTCGGCCATGATGAGCTTGACCACAGTGGCGGCAACGATGCAGAGTCCAAGACCACCGCGAAGAGCGCATCGTAATCCATGTGTCATTTTGCTCTGGCTTGCCTTCCGGGGGTTTGAGAGAGGGTGGACGGATGCTAGGATAGGGGTGAAGGAGAAAGAACGAACTCCCGCCCGCTGGGCCCTGCTTGTGGAATTCCCCAAGCCCCCGCTTGCCCGGCACAAAAACCCGCCTCGGCCCTGCGTAACGCCTGCTGAACCCACCCGATGCTGAATAACAAGCCGGATCGACCACTTGGGCCTTGGCCAACGGCATTGAGGGCCTTCCACCGAGCCGACGATGGCACGCGGCAGGGCAAGAACGCGAAGTAAAGATGCATTAACGATCTGACACATGGAATTCAAAGCGCATCGGCACCCAATGGAGCTTCACTGATGCCGCCCAAATCCTCCACCCGCAGCGGCGCCGCCCCGTCGAGCACGACCGACCAGTACCGTGGACGCAGGCTCGGGCGAATCCTGACCAAGATGGGAAAGGTCACCCGGGAGCAGGTCCACGAAGCGCTCCAGATGCAGGCCCAGCGCCGCCAGCCCATCGGTATCCTGCTCGTTGAGCTTGGCTACATCACGCAGGATGATGTCAACATCGCCCTCGGCGCGCAGGCCGGGATGGAGACGCTCAACCTCGAAGAATACGAGGTGCCCAAGGACGTGATCGGCAAGCTTTCTGCCGAGACCGCCCAGGCCTACCAGGTCGTACCCCTCCAATTCGACGCCGACAGCAACACCCTCACCGTGGCGCTCAAGGATGCGTCCAACTTCCAGGCCCTCGACAGCCTAAAACTGCTGATGGGCTACAAGGTGAAGCCTGTGGTCGGGGAGGCTGAACAGGTCGAGAAGCTTCTGAGCAAGTATTATGGAGATGATTCCGAGTCGTTGTCGGCACTGATCGGGGAGCTGAGTGACGATGCGGCGTTGGGTGAATTCAAGGACCGCGGCGAGTCGATCGACCTCGACTCGCTGCTCGAAGCTGCCGAGGACAGCAAGGTCAAGCGGCTGCTGAGCCTGGTGCTGATGCAGGCGATCAAGGACAAGGCCTCGGACATCCATTTCGAGCCGTTCGAGGATGAGTTCAAGATGCGGTACCGCATCGATGGCGTCCTCTACGAGATGATTCCCCCGCCGCGCCATCTCGCGATGCCCATCGTCAGCCGGATCAAGGTGATGAGCAACCTTGACATCGCCGAGCGGCGGGTGCCGCAGGACGGGCGCATCGAGTTGATGGTTGGCGGCAACCCCGTCGACCTCCGCGTGGCGGTGCTGCCGACGATGAACGGTGAATCGGTGGTGATGCGTGTGCTCGACCGGGCCAACGTCAGCCTTGACCTGAGCCGCCTCGGGCTTCGCCATGACGACTTGGAGTTGATCAATCAGCTCATCCACAAGCCCAACGGCATCGTCCTGGTCACCGGCCCCACCGGCTCGGGCAAGACGACCACGCTCTACGCGGCTCTGGCCACACTCAACCAGCCGGATGTGAAGATTCTCACCGTCGAGGACCCGGTCGAGTACGACCTCGATGGCATCGTGCAGGTGCAGACCAACAATGAAGTGGGCCTGACCTTCGCCCGGGCGCTTCGCAGCTTCCTTCGTCAGGACCCCGACATCATCCTCGTCGGCGAGACGCGTGACCTCGAGACGGCCAAGATCGCCGTCGAGGCCTCGCTCACCGGCCACCTGGTCTTCACCACGCTGCATACCAACGATGCGCCCTCATCGATCGCCCGGTTGATCGACCTCGGCCTCGAGTCGTTCCTCGTCACGGCCACGATGGAGGGCATCGTCGCCCAGCGGCTTGTCCGCCGCATCTGCAGCCGGTGCAAGGAGAATTTCACGCCCACCGAGGAACAGCTTTTCGAGCTGAACCTGACCCCGGAAGACCTGCACGGCCGCGAATTCAGCCGCGGCCGCGGCTGTGACTACTGCAACCGCAGTGGCTATCGGGGCCGGCAGGGCATCTTCGAGATTCTCGTGCTCGATGATGAGCTACGCGAACTGATCATGCACAACGCCTCGACGCAGCAGTTGCGCAGCGAGGCGCTGCGGCGCGGGATGCGGACGTTGCGGCACAGCGGTTTGCTGGCGATCTACGATGGCATCACCACCATCGACGAGGTCGTCCGCGAAACGATCATGGACGAGTAAGCCCACGGACTGCCGGGGAAAAGTGACCGAGTGCCGGGGGGTTCCGCGGCGGTTCCGCGGATGCGCGGGGAGCAGCGACTGAGGAGATCATCATGCCGACGTTCAACTTCGAAGCACTCAACGAGTCGGGTGCCACTAAGAAGGGCACCGTGCAGGCGTCCAACAGCGAGGATGCCATCGCGCGCATCCGCAGTCAAGGCCTCTATCCCACCTCCGTGCGGGAACAGAAGGTCAAGAAGAAGACGCCGGCGGCCACCACCGGCGGTGGCGGCGCCGCCGCCACCTCCGGGCGGCGCGGCGGTGAGGCCAAGAAGTTCGGCGAGATCACCATCAACATCGGCGGTGTGCCGCGAAAGCAGCTCACCACCTTCACCCGCCAGTTCTCCACGCTCCAGGATGCCGGTTTGCCCATCCTCCGCAGCCTCCAGATTCTCGAGCAGCAGCAGAAGCCCGGCCTGCTGAAGCAGATTCTCGATGAGGTGCAGGAGGATGTCTCCGCCGGCTCCTCCCTCGCCGATGCGATGGCCAAGCATCCCAAGGGCTTCGACAAGCTCTATACCAAGATGGTTGCCGCCGGCGAGGTCGCCGGCGTGCTCGATGAGATTCTGCGCCGCCTTGCCGATTTTCTCGAGAAGGCCGCCGCGCTTCGGCGGAAGATCATCAGCGCCATGATCTACCCCACCGTCGTGATCTCCGTCGCCACGCTCATCGTGATGGGCATCATGATCGTCATCGTGCCGCAGTTCCAGGAGATCTTCGATTCGTTCGATACCGAGTTGCCGATGGTCACGCAGTACCTCATCCAGGCCAGCCTCTGGATGGGCGGGCCGATCCTCGGCTGGTTCGGGGCGCCGCACAATGAGGACCAGCTCATCCCCGGTGCGGTGTACATCCTGTTTGCACCGTTCATCATCTACGGCCTGCTCAAGCTGATCCGGCAGAGCGAGGGTGGCCGCTATGGCGTGGACCAGGTGGTGCTGGCCCTGCCCGTGGCCGGCGCCCTCGTGTCGAAGACGGTCATCGCCAAGTTCTCCCGCACCCTTGGCACGCTCATCCGGGCCGGTGTGCCCATCCTCGATGCGATCACCATCACCCGTGAGACCACCGGCAATGCCGTGTACGAGAACGCGCTTCAGAAGGTCCACGATTCGGTCCGCCAGGGTGAAAGCTTCGCCGAGCCGCTGCGCCAGACGAAGGTGTGCGATGCGATCGTGACCAACATGATCGACGTTGGCGAAGAAACCGGTGACCTTGACAAGATGCTGATCAAGATCGCGGACAACTACGACGAGGAGGTCGACACGATGGTGGCCGGCCTCGTGTCACTGCTCGAGCCGGTCATGGTCGTCGTGCTCGGCGTGCTTGTCGGCAGCATCGTCATCGCGCTGTTCCTGCCGATGGTCGCCCTGATCGAGGAAGCCGGCGCGATGTAACCGCGCGGCCTGCCGAATTGCTATCCCGCCCCGAAGCTGCCGGCCACCGCCGCCGCTTGCCGGGGCCGCGAGAACCCGCCATGCCACGCCAGCCAACCCCCCGAGCCCTCCGACCCGCGATGATGATGGGTGCCGTGACACGCCGGCCCGAGCGAACCGATGTGCATCGCCGCGGGTTTACCCTCATCGAGATGCTCGTGGTCATCGGCGTCATCGTGCTGATGATCGGCATCGGCATGGCGGCCTATGTAAGCGTCATGCGCAGCGGTGACGCGGCGGCCACGCGGGCCGTGCTCGAGCAGGCCCAGGGTGCTGAACGGACCTACCGCGATGCCGTCGACCTGCCCCATGATCAGCCCATTCCGGGCGCTGATGACATGCGGAGCCTGCTCCGGGTGCTGATGCAGCACGAAGAGTCGCGGATGATGCTCGAAAGTGTCGGTGATGAGCATCTGACCGGCGAAGAAGGCAACTGGCGGCTCCGGGACGGGTGGAACGAGGAGATCATCTACGTGCCGCCTGGCGAGGAAAAGCAGGGCTACCCGGCACGGCAGCGCAGCTACTTCGTGTCCCGTGGCCGCGACCGCGACCGCGGCACGGAAGATGACATGTTCAGCTACGACCGCTAACCCCCCACCCCCACCCCTG
>PUNN01000517.1 GCA_003552605.1 Phycisphaeraceae bacterium | reverse complement strand
GGGGCGGGGGTAACAACTGGAGCTTGCCGTACTGATGCGAAGCCTCAACTCCCACAATCGCACGTTCCCACACCATTCGACGGCGGCATGGTTTGGCACCGGCCGCCGAGGCTTCACCCTCGTGGAAATTCTCATCGTCGTGGTGATCCTCGGCATTCTCGCCAGCATCGTCATCCCGCAGTTCACCAATGCCACCACCAGCAGCCAGGACAGCGCCGTTCAGATGAACCTGCACCGCATCCGCTCACGGATCGAGGTTTATCGTGAAGAACACAACGGCAAATGGCCCACCTATGCCAACTTCGTCGCACAGATGACCCAGGCCACCAACGCCGCGGGAGAGACGGCCCCTGTCAACACCGAGGGGTATCCGTTCGGCCCCTACCTCGCCTACATTCCCCGCAATCCGTTCGAGGACAGCAACACCATCAGCGATGAGGCCGTCATTGACGGCGGCGAGCCCTCCGGCTGGTACTACGATGAGCAAACAGGCGCTTTCCACGCCAACGATTCAGAACGCACATTCGAGTTCTGAGCGTGGCCTGGCTCGTGCCTGCCAAAGGGGCGCTCCTACGGTCCTGTTCAGTGCGCCCCGGGGGACGCACGAGTCGATGGTGCGGGCGTCACGGCTCGCTAGAATCCGGCCATGGAACGGGTTCGCCAGACTGATGGCCGAGTCCACGGTGTGATCGTCGCCTGCCGCCGCGCCGATGGGCGGTGGCTGTTGATCCGGCGAAGCGAGCATGTCGCCGCGCCGGGCCGCATCTGCTTTCCCGGCGGGGCCATCGAGCCGGATGAGCCGCAGGCGCAGGCAGTGGCGCGTGAGTTTCTTGAAGAACTCGGCGCGCCGGTCACCCCGCTTCGCCGGGTGTGGCACCACATGGCCCCCGATCGGCCGCTGACGCTCTGGGGCTGGTACGCACAACTCGCCACGGCTGAGTTGCGCCCCGATCCTCATGAGGTGGCGGAAATCCTCTGGATGACCCCGCATGAGATCGCCAGCCACCCCGACACGATGACTGGCACCACCGACTTTCTCAACCACGTCCTGCCGCACACTGACTCTGCTCACGACACCCCCGCCGCGGTCAACACATGAGATCACCCTGCGCTGCGAAAAAGCAGCCGGGCCTTTGCAACTCATCAGCGCCCGGCACTCGTGGGCGGGAATGCCGAGTCACCTGTGCGCCAGAGGTAGCGAAGCGAAGCACGCAGTTCAGCGCGCGGCGCCGGGTTGAGGTAACGCGCCCAGCGCGGGCGACGCTCGCCGCGGTGCCAGCCAAGGTGCGCCAGGGCATAGCCGAACATCGCCGGCGACATGTATTCGGGCCGGTTCAACTGCGTCCCCGGCCAATTCTTCATGTCGCTCGCCCAGTTGCGGGGGGTATTGGCCAGGAAGATACCCAGGCCGAAAAACACCACCGTCAGGTCCGTCAGCAGTTCATGATCGAACACATGTCCCCGCAGGCGCCCCTCCGCAAGCAGCCGCAGATGGGCCAGTTCATGGGCGATGGTGCCCACCAGCGCCATCGGCTCATCAAGTTCCATCCGGTCGATGGTAATAAAGACCCGACCATATCCCGCAGAGAACGTACCGGCGGCCCCGGCGAGGTATTCACCGCGCTCGTTGACCAGTTCCGGGGGGTGGCCGCTCGAGGTGATTTCGAGGTTGACCAACTCGGCATCCGCCCCCATGTACCCGCATATGCGGTCGAGCATCGCGCGTACCGACTGGTGCGAGCGATCGTAGGGGTCGGGAAAAAACTCAGGTGTGGGCAGCACGATTGGTCGGCCGGAAAAGGCACTGTCGGGGAACTCGCCGTCCAGCCATCCCAGACGGCGTTCGATCCATGCCGTGGCCGGTGGATCGCACGGGCATACAGGCCGCCAGAAAAACATGCGGTTGCTCCTCAGATGGCAAGCCACGATGCATCCCGCCACCATGACTTCAATGTTCAACCACGCTCAGTTCCCGATAGCCACCACCGACGACTGACGCACCAGGACGCCGACTTTGCATCCAAAACCTGTATGGCCGCGCAGTAGGCATCGACACTGCTTCTCCGTGCGGTCGGGCCAGGACGCGGCACTCGCCGCGAAGCGGCAATACCGCTGCTTCTCTGTGGTACATCTCGCAGGATTCCACTACGGACACTTCCCAGACTCTGCGCACCTTGCAGTTCAAGAAGCCACCGATTACCCGGCTGCGCCGGACTGTTCGTGCGGGCGTTCGGCCACCAGCACACGGGGCAGTTGCTCGTGGTCCGGGAGGATCCGCGGGTTGGTCAGGCCGGCCTCGTGAGCAAGGTTGGGGGCGGTATCCTTATGCGCGGCGGCAATTTCAAGCACGAGTTGGCCACCGGCCCGAAGCAGCGCCGGGGCGCCGGCGATGATTGGCCGGATGAAATCCAGCCCATCGGCCCCGCCGCGAAGGGCCTGTTGAGGCTCATAGTCGCGGACATTGGGCGGCACATCGGCCCACTCATCATCGCTGATGTACGGTGGGTTCGATGCCAGGTAATCAAGCCGCTCACCCGTGAGCGGTTCGAGCAGGTCACCTTCCCGGAAGTCGATTCGTCCCGCCACACCGAGCGATTCGGCATTCTCACGCGCGATGGCCAGCGCGGCGGGGCTGATGTCGGTGGCGATAAGGGCGCTCTCAGGCAGGTGCGTGGCCAGCGCGATGGCAATGGCACCGCTGCCGGTGCCCACATCGGCGATGCGGGGCTTTTCAAAGCCGGGCGTCTGCCGGGCGTGCTCGAGGATATGCTCGACCACCGTCTCCGTGCTCGGCCGCGGCACGAGCACCTCGGGCGTGACCTTCAGCGACATGGCAAAGAACGGTGTCCAACCGACGAGGTAGTCGACCGGCTCGTGACGGCCCGCTCGCTCGACCAGGCCGCGATATGTGGCAAGCTCGGCCTCGGATGCCGGCCGGTCCACCTCCATGTACAGCCGCAGTCGCTCGACGCCGAGCACGTGGGCAAGCAGCATTTCCGCGGCGAGGCGGGGCGAATCGACCTGTTTGCGCTCGAAGAAGCGGGCGGTCCACGCCAACAGCTTGCGGGTGGTCCAGGGGCCGGAACTCGGAGCCTCGGTCGGTGGCATGGGCGGATTGTAGCGAGGGGTATGCACTGCGGGGTTCCGGCACCCGGGCATGTTTGAGAGCGAACATCCACCGCCGGCATACGATGGGCCGCAGCCGATGGCCGATGGCCGGGCCCCCGTCGGCGAGCCCGTTCATCGAGGTCTGCCCCGTCATGGCCGTCCACCCCGGGCCCGACCACGCCCTTGCGGGAGTCATGCCCATTTTCCCCATTCCCTGGCATGGGAAGACCCTGGGACGGCCTGTGCGCGTCCGTGGCCGCGCATGCTAGGATGTAGCGCATGCATGTCGTCCTCCTGGCAGATGAGGCGTGGGTCGATCAGGAGTTGCCGGTATTCCGGCATCTGGTTGTGGGTCTGATCGATGAGACCGTCCGCTTGACGCAGGTCGTACCGCCGGAACTGAGCGAGGATGAAGTGGTCAGCTTCGCCCAACGTGTGGACTGGGCGGAGCCGGGCGTTCTGGGATTGAAGCCCTTGCGGCGCCGACGCCTTTGCGAGGCGCTCGCCTCGATGGAGGTCGAACTGGTCCACGCCCTCGCACCGGGCACATGGGGCGCGGCGGTGCATGTGGCGCGGCGGTTGAACATTCCGGTCGTGCTCGGCCTCGCCCACCAGCAGGAATTGCGATGGCTCAACTGGCTCCAGCGACGGCTCGACCATACCCGCTTCGCGATCGCCAGTGCAACCGGTCCTCTGGCCGGCGCTGCCAGAAAGGCGCTGCCGGAAGATGCGATCGTCGAGCATATCACGCCCGGGGTCCATCCCCGACGCCAACTCCCCGCCAGCCAGGAAACCGACACGACGCTCTGTATCGTCGTCAGCAGCACCGGCCGGTTCGATCGCCCCTATGAGCAACTCCTGGAAGCGCTGTCGCGCGTGGTGAGCGACTACGGCGAGGTTCAACTTTTCTTCGATGGCCCTGAAAGCCAGCAGCACGCGCTGTGGCGATGCGTGCAGCGGCTGGAACTGCTCGAACATGCCACGCTCATGCCCCACCGGCTCGGCCGGCGTCTGCTGCTGCGTGGGGTGGACCTGGTCATCCAGCCCCATGCCCTCGGCGGGGCGCGCAGCCTGCTGTTGCGCGCCATGGCCGCGGGCCTGCCGGTGCTGACCCTTGATGATCCGTGGGTGGACTACCTGATCGAGGACCAGACCGCGTGGCTGCTCGCCGAACCCTCTGTCGACGGATGGACGTCACTGATTCGCCGCGTGATCCGCAAGCCCGAGGCAGCACGGCAACTCGGCATCCAGGCCCGTGAGTGGATCGGCCAGCACGCCCGCGCCTCGCAATACGTCGGCCGAACCCTCAGCCTTTACCGACGGATGACGGGTGAGTCGATTCAATTTCCGGGCTGAGCCCCTTGCCAGGGATGCACGGGCCGGCCATCCTGCAAGTCGGCCCCCTCCCCGCTTCAATCGAAGTGCCAGAGACAACGGCGTGCATTGGCCGACACCATGCCGCCCTGCGTCACCCCGGCAGCATGGCCGTTCAGGGTATCCCGCGCGGCAAGCCGGGGCCGAGGGTCAATTCGATAAACAGCCAGGCGAAAAGCACCGCCGGGTAGAACAGCAGGTTGAAAAATGCCAGCGGCAGGCCACGGCGGCGTCTCGGGTTGTGGGCGATCTGCACCAGGGCAACCAGGCCGAGCACAAACATCGCCAGCGCTGCCAGCCAGCCCACCAGCAATAGCACATAGGAGGCGATGTTGACAAAGCCCGGCTGAGGCAGCAATCCCGCAGGCTCATCCTGCTCGATCAGCAACGCCACAGCAATGGCAACAGCGCCGAGCAACCCCGTGATGCAACCCCACACCGCCGCGCGGCTCATCCGCGGTGTGCGCACGACCCGGGCCATGGCAGCCTCGCGCCGTGCCGGATCGGCGTATACCTCGGGCGGGTCGAGATCGGCCAGGATCGCCCGGACATCGAGCCGGGCACCATCAAGCTGCTGCTGATGTAATCGGTCGCGGATGTGAGCCTCGGTGGCATCGGTGATCTGCTTGCGCTGCGCTCGCGCAACCCCCTGTCCGGCAAGGACGCGGTCGATGCCGTCGAGGTGCTCATCTAACTGCTTACGGGCGTCTTTGTCGAGCTTCATGGCGTCGCTCCTTCAGCGAAGACACGCTCCCAGTTCGCGGCCAGCCCGGCCTCGCAACCCGAGTGCCCCGCTTCCGGAGGCCGGGCCCCTGCTTCCGGGGGGGGCGGGGGGGCGGAGTCACGGCCTTTCCAGCAAGCGTGCAATGCGCTTCTCGATCGGCGGGTGGGTAGAGAACAACTGCGACAGCGTGCCGCCACCGCTGCCCGAAAGCGGCTGGACGATGAACATGTGGTTGCTTGCGGGCATCTCTCCCTCCATCGGCACCCGCCGGGCATAGGCATCGAGCTTACGCAGGGCATTGACCAGGCCTCGGGGCGTGCCGGCGATATCGGCCGCATCCGCATCGGCGACGTATTCGCGGCTGCGGCTGATGGCAAGCTGGATGATCACCGCAGCAATCGGCGCCAGGACGATCATCAGCAGCATGATCAACGGGTTGCCCCCGCCACGGCCGGAGCCACCGATGAAGAAGGCCATCCACGCGAGGTACTGAAGCGCCCCGGCGATGGTCGCGGCGATGCAACTGATCAGCGTGTCGCGGTTCTTGATGTGGGCGAGTTCGTGAGCGAGCACGCCCTCCATCTCGTCATAGTTGAGCAGCCGCACCGCGCCCTGCGTCACCGCCACGGCGGCATTGCGCGGATTGCGGCCGGTGGCAAAGGCATTGGGCGCCTCCTGCGGGCAGATATAGACACGCGGCATGGGAAGACCAGCGTTGTCGGCAAGGCGGCGGACCATGGTGATCAGGTCCGGTGCGGTGCGCTCATCTACTTCCTCGCCGCGCATCGCGGCAATGGCGATGCGGTCACTGAAGAAATAGGCGAACACGTTCATCGCCCCGCCGAGGATGAGGGCCATGATCAGTCCAACCTCGCCGAACTGCGCCCCCACGACGAGAATGAGGCCGAACAGGCCGCCGAGGAGCATGGCCGTCTTGACGTTGTTGAAGAAACGGGTCATGGCAAATCACCTCTGTTCTCAGAATCTTACGGCGTGCAAATTCCATCTCGCGCACGATGTTGCTCGGGCAACCCGCACAGCCCCGCGTAGCGAAGGTGCAAAAAGCGTGCCGCAGATCGGAATCAGTCCCCACACGGCCACGTCAAGCCGAAACCCGTAAACATTTGAGGTAAATAGACTTACTGCACCATTCCCGCCTGAGGCCCAAGTGGCAGCGCCGCCATCTGCCACGCCGCAGCGACCATCAGGACAATGAGGGCGACCCGAACCTGCCACAGTGGCAGCCTGTGGGTCAGACTCGCCCCCAAGCGGCCACCGAGAAAGGCTGTCGGAGCGAGGATGGCGCCGAGGAGCACTGCCTGATGCCAGTGATAGTGCATTCCCGCGGCATAGGTGTGGCCAGGCAGTGTGGCCGTTTTGTATACCGCCCCAAGGGCCGCGCTGAAGCAGATCACCGCCGCGCTGTTGGCAATGCACGCCCGTAGCGGCAACTTCAGCAATACCTGCTGGAGCGGCACGGCCACGGCGCCCCCACCGATGCCGAGCAGGCCGGCGGTCAGCCCCAGCGTGCCGCCGGTCAGGGCCGACCCGCTGCGGCCGGGCTGTTCGGGGATGACCACCGGCCCCGGCGGCGGCTCGGCATCGCGCAGTCGAAAGGCATTGCTCACCGCCACGTAGAGCAGAAACAACGCCAGGATCCGCCCAAGCCAGATGCCACCGTCCATCCCCGCAAACACCGGCCGGTTCGACACCCACACCCCGATCACCACGGCCACAAGCGCTACCGGCAGCATCCACCGCAATGCCGCCGGCACAATGGCGCCGGCGGCGTAATGGCGCCAAGCCGCAGGCACCGACACCGCCACATTGGCGATCATCGCCGCGGCCTGATAGAGGTGCTGGTGCCGCCCAAACAACAGGGTCAACCCCGGGATCATGAGAATGCTGCCCCCAACCCCGAGCATACCCCCAAGCACCCCGGCCAGCAGGCCGAGGACGGCGAGGAAGACCCAGTCAAGGCCGGTCAGCGTGACGGCGGCGAGGAACATGCGAGGGTTTTATCCCGGGCGGCCGGCAAAAGCCAGCGCTAATGCCGAGCGGGTTTCACAACGACGGCCACCCCATGTCAGCGACTGCCCCGCAGGTACGCGAAGTTTGCTCAGCCAGGTTACGACGTTGCAGGTGCCGCATCATGGTATCACGTCACTGGACAACGCGAATATGGTAGACAGATACAGCCGTGTCACCACTTGATAGCCGCAGTCCCGCATGAATGCGTGCGTTTGCTCGCTCGCTTTCCCGAATGCTTCGACTATGACGAAACGGGGAGCGAAGCGTGACCAGTCATTCGACCGGAGCACCGCGAGGTCATGCCCCTCGCAGTCGACACTGAGCAGATCGATCGGGCGATCTGGAGCATGCTTCTCGAGGATATCGTCGAGACGCCGCGGTGTCCGCTGCTCGACGCTGAGCGGGGCGCCCCGATTGGCAACGGCCGCACACGCTTTGTGCGCCTCGACCACGCCGTTGTAGAGTGGCTCGCGGTAGTAAGCGTAGTGAAGAGGCTCATTCCGGTCGGATATCAAGGCACAGAGGTTCACATCCCGCGGTCGATAATGCTGGAAATCGGCGCAAAATGCCGGATTGGGCTCGATGTTGATCCCCCGCCAGCCACGACGATAGAACAGGTGCGTGTTCGAACAGCGAAGCGGATGATGGGCCCCTACGTCCACGTAGAAACCCTCTTTCTCCATCATCAGGGCCGCGAGCACGCAGTCCTCCCCGTACTGGGCAAACGATAACCGGGCATTCTCCCATTCCCCGGCATCGAGTTTGAACAGTGGACGGATCAACAGGCGTCTGAGAAACTTGCGAACATTCATCTTCATCTCGGTTTATGCGGGGGAGCGGGGATGCAAGTAACCGCTACTCGAGGAGGGCCAGCACAGCACAGGACTCATTCACGCCTCCTCGCCTTTGCCCCGACCGCTTGACGACAGGAGGGATGATAACGCATGACATCGCCAATTCCCCGCCACCACACACGAAAGAGGATGCGGTAGAACCTCAGCTTGTGCCGGCCGGGACTTACAGCGGATGCGCGATGAAGACATCGCACGACACCTTTGCGATCGGCGACCTGAGCGAACATTGCGGCATCAAAAAGCATCTGTCGCGCCAGGTGTCGGCGCTCCGCTCGCGTCCAACCACCATGGCGATGAAGCAGGGCAATCACCTTCAATGTGGCCTGCTCGACGCCAAGAGCATAATCGAGCGAACCATCCCGTTGCGCCTGCTGGGCAATCGTAGCGCCATTGTGGCGGCGGCGGTGGGCGAGGATTCGCTGAACCAGCGCACCACGATAGCCCCTGGCCTTCAGGCAGGCAAAGTAGTAGTAGTCCTGATGGCACGATTGTGTCTCATCCCACCGCCCGATCGCCGCACAGACCTGGCGCCTCAGCACCGGCCCGGCAGTGTGGAAGTGGTAACCGGTGATGTGGCCGCCCTCACCCGGCGGCGGCATGGGAACACCGAACACACTGATCGTTTCACCAGCCGGGGTCACATCAGCAACCTGGCAGTAATTGAACGGCATACCGGAAGCAGAAAGGTGCTCGATCTGGCAAGTGAGTTTGTCCGGCAACAACAGGTCATCGGAGTCAAGGAACTGGATGAACTCGCCGCGCGAAGCACGAAGGCCGCGATTGCGCGCCGCGGGGGCGCCCTCATGCGCCTGCCTGAGGTGTTGGACGTGGAAATGAGGATCACGGTAACGCCGCGCGGCATCCTCGGTCCCCGCGGGGGTATCGTCCGTTGAACCATCATCGACCACGATAACTTCGATGGGACGGTAGGTCTGGCGATGGCAGGAAGCGATGGCCTCCCTGGTCTGTTTCCGCCTGTTGCGGGTGGGGATGATGATCGACACCAGCGAAAGATCGCCCACGGGGGCGATCCAGTCCGACGGTGCCCCACTCTCATCTCGGTGTTGGAAGAGCGTAGGTGGCATGCTGTGTACCGGGCCGGCGCGGCCGCGCCGGAAACTCCATGCGGAGGCGGCATGGAATCGCTGATTCGAGGCAGTGCGCACGAATAAATGATACCTCCTTACTATGCCGACGGCATTCAGGATACGCCTCCTGCCTACCAGACTGCATCTATCTTCAGTCTGGGGCATCTGACGGGCCCGGAGACCGTCGGACAAGGTAGTGGCCGAGGATTCGGCGGATCATCGCAAGTCGCCGCAGAAGCGGCCGCCGCGAACGCCAGGCCAGTTTCAGGTACTGACGCATCAGCCGGTAGTCCGCAGCGGGCCGGGCGAGAAACTCGACGTCGACAAGGTCCTCCATGCCCTCCACATCGTATCGCATCCGCGTGATGAGATGATGCATCAGGCGCCAGGTCGCCAGCCGATGGCGATAGTCCGCCAGCACATCGCCGGCCCGACCATAGTGCAGGTTCTGACCGTGGACGCGGTAGTTCACCAGCGGCTGGCCCAGAAAGCGCTTATGCCCCCCGACCACGGCAGCGCCAAACACGAGGCAGTCGTCGGCCCGGATGGGCCAATCCGACTCCAGTGGCAGCGGCAAGAGATACCGGGCGATGCGCCGATGCAGCGAGAGGCAGCTCGATGGACTGCCCACCCACGTGCGGGTGTGGAGGGTATGGAGGATGCTCGGGCCCAGGTCACGGTCGGCGGGGGCGAAACTCACTTCACGATCCAGGTGGCCGAAGCAGCGATAGGCGCAGAAAAGGAAGTCGCATTCGGGATGCGCGTGGTAACAAGCAAGCGCCGTCTCGAGGTAATCCCGTTCATAGCAATCATCAGCATCGAGGAAAAAGAGCACATCGGCCCTGCTTGCCTCGAACCCGGCGTTGTAGGCTGACAATTGCCCCCCGTTGTCTTTCAACAGCAGCCGGATGCGCGGGTCATCACCATAACGGCTCGCGAGAAAGTCCTGCGTCCCATCGGTCGAACCATCGTCGACCACGATGACCTCATCGAAAGGCACAGTCTGCGCCAGCGCGCTGTCGATGGCCTCCGCGATGAACGGACGATAGTTGTAGCTGTTGATCAAGCAGGCGGCGGTCAGTCGCGCAACCGGTGATGATCGCCGCATCGCATGACCGGAGGGCTGCGAGCATCGGACCGTGTCAGCCATGGTCACGCCCGCCTTCGCCGTGCGCGCCCACCGCCACCGCGTGATCTCCATGACAGGCTCGCCCGGTGCGGCCTGTCAGGCGGACTGCGGGTCGCAGCGCGGCTTCACTTCAGCTTGCGAGGTCCTGAAACATCGGCGTCGACAGGTAGCGTTCGCCGAAGCTCGGGGCGATGACGACGATCATCTTGCCGCGGTTTTCGGGCTTGGCGGCGATGCGTGCGGCGGCACAGAGGTTGGCCCCCGTGCTGATGCCGCCGAAGATGCCCTCTTCCTGCCCAATTCGCCGCGCCCACTGGAAAGCCTCTTCGCTGCTGACCTGCTCGGTGCCGCTGACACAGGAGGTATCGAGGTTGCGCGGGATGAACCCGGCACCGATGCCCTGAATCTTGTGCGGGCCGGGATTGCCACCTCCGATGACCGGCGACTCGGCCGGCTCCACCGCGATCGCCTGGAAGTCGGGCTTCTGCGGGCGGATATGGCGGGTGACCCCGGTGATC
>PUNN01000316.1 GCA_003552605.1 Phycisphaeraceae bacterium | reverse complement strand
GTGGCCGGCGGTGGACAGCCGCCCGCCACTGCCGGTGAACGGAAGGGCGAGGAGGCGCCTTCGGTCGAGCCGACCTATCCCGCTCAGCCGAAGCCAGGCACGCTGTACTGGGGGGCGGCGGTGAGCGGTAACGGTGATCCCGCCGCACGACATGAAGAACCCGCCGGGACCACCATGGCCATCCGCCGCACTTTCTTCCGATGGCACCATATCACCAGCGGGTGGCTCGAGCAGATCGTGCGTGATGATCACCGCAATGGCAGGTTGCCGTGGATCTCGGTCAAGACGCCGCAATGGCGCGATGTGGCCGAGGGCAAGCACGATCAGCAAGTGGATCAACTCCTGAAACTGCTGCGTGACCAGGAGCAGCCCATCTGGTTCACCGTCTGGCACGAACCGGAAAACGATGCCGATGCGGAGGCCCGCGACCGCGCCATGGGCACCCCGGCGGATCACCTGGCCATGAACCGCCGGTTCCGCCAGCGCATGGATGCCCTTGAAGTCGACAACGTGGCCCTGGTTCCGATCCTGATGGCCTGGACATGGGACGAGCGGGCAGGGCGCGAGCCCGAAGCATGGTGGAATGATGAAGTCTACGACTTTCTGGGGATCGACATCTATCGCGACCGTGAAGCGACGATCATGACCGATACCTGGGATGACGTCCGCAAGTGGGCGGCCAAGCGCCGGGTGGACGTAGCGGTAGGAGAATGGGGGATGCGCGGCCAGGACCAGGCCGCAGGCGAGCGCATCCGGCAGTGGTACGAAGCGGCCGCCGAATCGCACAAGGATGCCGACCGCGCACGCGTGGTCGCACTGTGCGCCTTCGACAGCCATCTCAACAGCCCCACGGGCTCATGGGAACTGCTAGCTGAGCAGCTTCGCGTATTTCAGCAACTCATGCACGACCCGCGAACCGCTCGCGCGATCGAACGCTGAGCACCATATCCTCTCTTCCCACCGCGGCGCCCAGGCACCCCGCCGACAGGAAGTGTCCGCGCCCGTGCTATTGCCAGTTTCGTCTCCGGGGGCGGGGGTGGGGGCGGTGGCGTTGCATGAAACGGTGATCGAGCCAGTGCTTCCACCACATCGGGCCGCGGCCAAGCCACCACCACCGGCCGCGCATCGCCAGGGCGCGGTCCCGACCGAGGTTGAGGATCACCAGGTAACGACGCTGTGGGCGGAACGGGCGCAGGGGCAAGCCGCGCAGGACAGCCAGAAGGTTATCGCGCAGGATCGGGCCCGCGCGGACACCATAGATGCCAACCTTTGGAAGTGGCCGGTCATTGAAGCGGATGCAGTCGCCGGCGCCGAAGATGCGCGGGTGGGCAGTGGATTGCAGGCACGCATTGACGTGCAGGCCGTGCGCCCTGTCGGCGGGCAGGCCAAGACCCCCGGTCAGCGATGGGGCACGCAGCCCGGTGGCCAGGATCGTCAGGTCGGATTCATGTTGCCTGCCATCTGCCGCTTCCACGTGATCCGAATGGCAGCGGATGATCCGGCAATCGTTCTCAATGCGGATGGAACGGCTGTGCAACTCACGGGTAAGCGCTGAAGAAGCCCGCGCAGGCCAGTCGGCGATCAGCCGGGCAGCGCTGCTGCACAGCCTGAGCTGAATTGCAGCGCCATGTGCATGAGCCAGTTGTTCAATGCCTGCCGCGATCTCGCAGGCGGTGGGACCACCGCCCACGACGGTGATGCGCGGGTGAGGGTGTTGCTGAAACAGGTCGACCAGTCTGTATCTGAGCCGGCACAGCCCGGCGATGGGCTTGACAGGCCAGGCGTGTTCGGCGGCCCCATGTATCGCATCGGTGGCGACCTCGCTGCCGATGTTGAAAGAGATCGCATCCCATGGCACACACGTCCCGCCGGCGGTGTGCGCACACTGCGCTTCGAGATCGAGGCGGTCCACGCGATCGCGCATGAAAGTGCCACCGGCCTGCTCGATGAGCGGTGCCGGGTCGAGCCAATCGGCTTCACACGGATACTGTCCCGCCAGCATTCCCGTGGCGAGGCCCGAATACCAGAAGCAGCCGGGGTCGACCAGCATGACCTGCACGCCGCGGCGTGTGAATGCGGCAAGATGCCGTACCACATGCAGGTGAGCATGGCCGGCACCGACCAGCACAAGGCGAGGGATTTGCATGCTCATGGTTCCACCAGGCCTTGTTGCCACATGGGCGCGGGGAATGGACGGCGATTCAACTCTGCCTCACGCGCCACGGCAGTCCGGCATCCGGGCGGATTCTCATGCAGAGGGCAGGGGCTGTGTGTCCGGTTGGCGATGATGATTCATGTAACGTGGATACATGCGCCCGAATTCACTTAGAACTTCACTTGCATCGGAGTCAAAAAGGCCGTACCCGGTGCATACGTGTTCATGGGCAGTGTGCTGGCGGCCGGCATCGCCGGGATGGTCGTGGAGTTCGCGACCGAGGGGGGCGAGGTGTGCGAGCCAGGCCATCGCATCGGCCGGCAGGGGCAGCATGCGAAGCCACGCGATGTGTACCTGTGGCAACACCTCGCGGCGGTCACCACCATCAAGCGCGTAGAACAGCCGCATCAGTGGGCTGTTGAGCAGAACCAGCAGACCCCAGAGCGCCTCGGTGTGCTCTGAAAACGCATTGCGGAGTCGGGTGCAGTGGATGCTGTTGAGCGCCACATCGCCCCGGTCGATATCGATTGCGGCGATGAGCGTGTCCGCCGTCTGTCTCGAGATGAGCTTGGGTGGCTCGAATACCCACGGCTGGCGCAGCGAAGCGCCGGCGCGGCGGTCATCGGGCGTGAGCAGGGCCGGATCGTAGCGTATACCCCGTACCGCGGGCAGCAGGCGATAGCCATCGCGATCAATACGGCTGCCATCGATCAGCGGACGGTGGGCCGGATCATCTTGATGGACTTCAAGCAGCCGTTGGCGCACGTGTGCGGGGCCGGGATTGACCCCATCCCGGACGATGAAGAACTCATCGAGCCGGTGGGGCTGTTGGCGCAGGCGGTCCCAGAGCCGGGCCTGTGATGGGTTGTGAAAGAATCGCACCGGCTCGCCCGGTGCTCGAAGTGATCGGGCCGGAAGCAATGTGTCCGGCCAATGGCGCAGCAGGGCCGGCAGTGAATCTGCGATGGCCGTGCGGCGCGATGCGGGGATGTTGTTTGATACTTCGTGGCCTGAAAAGATGACGTTGCGCACCTCAGCATTGAATACAGCTTCGCGCAGCAACCACCACCGCTGCGCCGGCAGGCGCTGATCGATTGCGCATCGCAGCTTGCGGTGACTGCTGCCCGCGGCGATGACATCGGGCAAAAGGCACACCATCGCCCCGTTCGGCGACAGCCAGCGAAGCGCCTGCGCCATGAAGCATGCGAACAGGTTCACCCGCCCGCCGGTCACCTCGCCATATCGCTGCCGGAGCAAGGCCACAGGCATGCGCGATCCCGCCGCGCGGCGGGAGTAGCCGGGAAGGTAAGGCGGGTTCATGATAATCACGTCCACCCCCGCGCCCCCCCAAGGCACGCAGCCCGAGACATCCGGTAGCGGGACTTCCGGGGCTTCCGGGCCATCCGGGGGCAGGGGTGGGGGCAGGAGGGCATCGGCGATGTGTACCGTGGCTTCGAAGCGGATGCCGCATGATTCGGCCAACCGATCAAACGCCTGTTGCAGGCATGTCCTTGCCGCCGTGGCGGTGGCCGCATCGCGTTCAATGCCGCAGAGGGTGGGGCCGGCGACTGCCCCTTCCTGTCCATCCGCATTCCCGGCGAGCCAGCGATACAGTCGGCCGATCAACTCGGCCATCTTCAGCAGGAAGATTCCACCGCCACAGGCCGGGTCGAGCACGCGAATCGACCGGATGGCATCGAGGACGACCCGGCAGTGTTCATCGCACGGCCGCGGCGGCTCGGGTTCTCGCGTGGACGCGATGGCCATCAGCATCGCATCGGCCTCGGCCCCGATGCGATGGCTCAGCCAGCCCCGCAATGCTTCCCGACACATGAACGCGGCCACGGGTGAGGGTGTGAAATGCACACCACCAGCGCGGCGGTCGGCCGCCGTCTGCTCGGCGAGCCACGCGAGCGCGGCGGGGTCTGTGATGAAGGGAATCGCTGCTTCGATCTGCGGCGCGAGATCGCTTCCGGCCCGCCCGTTGAGCCGCCGCGCGATGGTTTCGAAGAATTTCAGCCGGGCCCGTTCACCCGCTTGTGCAGCATCGTGACCTTCACGCTGAAGCATCTCTGCAAGGGCATCAATGGCATCATGGGCCCGGACCAACTGGTCGGGGCCGGGTTCAGCGTGTGGCCTCAGGCCGGGATGTGAAGGTGGTTCAGACGTAGGCAGACCTTTCACCTGATCCATGTTGATGATGTCATCCATCAACCTGCACCGCCGCCGCGGCGGCCTGGCTGAGCGATGATACGGAGCAGGTCGCCGTGTGTCACAGGCATGTGTAGCAAACACCATCAAGTGGGCGCATGACACGCGCCGCGGCGGGCAACCCCCGGGGTGGCATGTTCAGCGGGCTTTCCGGTGGTCTTCAGCCCGATGGCCATGCGAGGCCGCGAAGCGCTCGGGGCGTCCTGAATCCCGCGGGCTGCATGGCCATCGGCTGCGGACACCCCCGGACACCCCCGGACACCCCCGGAAGCCGCTGACGCAGCCAGCCAACCTTCTCTGGTCATCGTGTAATGCCGGGGACGATCATGCTCTGCCCCATCACGGGTGTTCTGTCTGCGATTCGGTGAAGTTGCTGAGAAAGGCGCTTGAACGGGCCGATGCATGGCCGGCATCGTAAGCCCGCGCTATCGCCCCCACCCGATCAGCACTTCGGGCCCCTCGGGCCCCTCGGGCTCATCGGCGCTGGTGCCGGGCTCCCAGTCTTCGGCGCGCATGTGGAGCCAGAAGAATTCATCGTAATTGAACTCGGTCGGTGGCGCAGCGCCGTAGCCGAGCGAATAGCCGCCGGGGGTGTAGATGCCCGTGGTGGTGTCGGGTGAGCCGAGGATGTCGGCGATCTGCTCGCGCGTCATGCCCATCTCGATCACGCCCGCTTCGACCTTCTGCTCGAAGTGACGCTGCATGCCGGTGACGTGGCTGCGCTGTCGTGCTTCCTCGAAATTCTCCGGCATCACGCACCCGCCGAGCAGAAGAACGCAGAGGAGCAAGCCAACGGATTGAACCATATGCATGAAGCAGCCTCCCTGTGCAAAGCGGCCTGAATCGTTGCAGGCATCCCTCAGCCAAGTATAGCAGGGAACGTGCAGCGCGAATGTATGTCGCGGTTGAGCAGGGTGGCATGGGGTGCACGATACGCGCTTCGGGTCGGCAAGGCGTGGCATGGTCAGCAACTTCCCGGGGTCCAAAGCCGTTGGCCATGCGCGCCCGTGCCCGGGGCCCCCCGACCACGGCCCCCCGCCGCCCCTCGGCCCCGGAAATCGCGGCGGCCGGGAATTGCGCGAACCGTCTGTCACGGGCTGCCACGGCCATCGGCTGCGTTTCCCCGGCGGCGGGCACGGCGCTTATGCAGCCAACACTTGGGTTCGAGGAATTGAGACCATGCGAGAAGAGCCAGATCCCAGGAAGCCGGAAGGGGCGGCATTGCTCAAGCCGGTGCCGCATGATGTCGATAACGAAATTGTCGTATGTGCCCGGGGCGAGCGGAGAGTGTCTTGTGATGACTCACGGTGCTGTCGATCGCGCCGCATGGATGAGGCTGTTGAACGAGATGGCCGCCCGCGATGCCGTCATCGAGATGGTGCGCGGGCATGTCGATGCCAATGGGGCCGAGCGGCCCTGGCGCATCCGGCTGCTCGACTGTGCCGATGGGCGGATCGTTGTTGAACGGCCACGGCAGGCGGTGGGCGGGCAGCGTCTCCACGAGGGCGATCCCGTGACGCTCATCGGCAGCCACGATGGCACCCGATGGCTGGTTCGCACAACGGTGGAAGCCGAGCAGCGCTACCGCATCAACAGCCGTGTGATGGTGCCCGCACTCCGGCTGCTCATGCCCGAGCGGGTACACAGTGCCCAGCGCCGGGGCAGCTATCGCGTGAACTGCGCTGGGCTCGATGTGCCACCGGTGCAGCTCAGCGCGGCGGGGGAGGGCAAGGTGGTCAAGTCGCGGCTGCAACGGGTCAGTGCCGGGGGGATCGATGTGCTGTTGACCCGGGTGCCGGAAGGGTGGGATACAGGCACGTTCCTTGAAGTCGGCATGTACCTGCCCCTCGTGGAAGCCGATATCGACTGCATCGGCCGCCTGACCCACATCACCCGCCGCAACGAAGGTGACTACCGGCTGGGCATGGCGTTCACCTTCGCCACAGAGGCCGAACGCGAGGCGACCGAGCAGGTGTTGCTTCGTTTCAGCGCGGCGGTGCAGCGCCAGCAACTTCGACGGCAGCGGTTGCTGCGACGGTGAAATCGAGGCGCCGCTGCGGGCCGCCGCGCGCCCGATCAATACCTGTCGATGCTCGCACACGATTCATCACGACCCGCCCCGGCGCGGCTGAGGCGCCGGCCGCCGCTGCTGCCCTCGGTGGCTGTGGCATCGGCGTCGAGGTCATCGGGCACGAGGCGCGGCGGGCCGATGAGTTCGCAATGGCCGCGGGGGCTGATCAGCGAATCGATCCGCTCGGGCAGGTCGGCGGTCACATGCACACGCGTACCGTTGAGCCCGAGTGTGGCGATCATGCCCTGCTGGTGAACCTCGAACACCACCTCGGCGGTGTGGTCGTTTCCGTTGCCGCCGCCGCTAGCAGAGGACTGGCGCAGCAGGGCCTTGAGATTGTTCAGCCCGCCGTTGAGCCGGCCGTTACCGGATGAATCGTCAGCTTCGAGCACGATGCGCACTCGGCGCGTCAACTGCTCGGCAGCCTGCTCTGGCGGGATGGCCTCGTCGATGAGGATGTTGGGCTGCTCGCGCTTGCGGTCGACCTTGCCCTTGAGAAACAGCACCGCATCCTGCGTGAGCAGTGGTCCGTAGACGGGGTAATTGCTTGCGAAAACCACGGCGTCGATGCGGCCGCTCTTGTCCTCGACGGTGAGCATCGCCATCTTCCGCTGGTCCTTCTTCTGCACCGTCGTTCGCACGCGCTGAAGCATCACGCCGAGGATCACCTCCGTGGCCTCCGGCAGTTTCATCGCATCGGCGACACTGCAGGTGGCAAAGCTCTCGAGCATCCGCTCATAGCGGTCGAGCGGATGGCTGGAGACGTAGAAGCCGAGCACCGCCTTCTCGTGCTGGAGCTGCTCGCCCGGTGACCAGGGGGCGACGTCCGGCAGGGGGGTCTCGGCACCGCCCTCATCCTCCGCCGCGGGCGCGGCCTCGCTGAAGCTGCCGAAGAAGCTGAGCTGACCGCTGTCGCGGTCGGCCTTGGCGCGGTGGCCGGCCTGCATCGCGCTGTCGAGCGCCTCGATCATCGCCGCGCGGCGGTCGGCGCCGTGCAGCGAGTCGAACGCACCACACTTGATCAGCGCCACGATCGTTGCACGGTTGACCGAGGACAGCGGCACCCGCTCGCAGAAGTCATACAGACCTGTGAACGGCCCATCCTTCTCACGCTGCTCGATGATTGCCGCGATCGCCTTGTCGCCCACGCCCTTGACGGCGCCGAGGCCGAAGCGGATGTGGCCGTGGTTGGCATCGTGTGGCTCGTCCGTTTCAAAGACGACACTGAAGCCGGTGTTCGACAGGTTGATGTCCGGCGGCCGCACCTCGATCCCCCGCGACCCATCCGGCCGGCGCACGCGCTTGCATTCATCGATGTACTTGACGACCTTGTCCGTGTCGCCTGATTCATACGTCAGCACCGCCGCCATGTACTGCACGGGGAAGTAGGTCTTGAGATACGCCGTCTGGTAGGCGACGATCGAGTAACCGGCCGAGTGTGACTTGTTGAAGCCGTAGCCGGCGAACTTGAGGATCAGGTCGAACAGCTCGTTGGCCTTCTGCTCGGTCAGCCCGCGCTCGCCGGCCCCGGCGATGAACTGCACGCGCGCGGCATCGATCGTGCCCGCCTTCTTCTTGCTGATGGCCTTGATCAGCGTGTACGCCTCGCGCAGCGGGATGCCGCCGAGCTCATGCACGATCTGCATGACCTGTTCCTGGTAGACCATGATGCCGTAGGTCGATTCGGTGAACGAATCGACGATCGGATGCACCTCCGGCACCTCGGCCTGGCCGTGCTTGCGCGCCACGTAGTCGTCGATCAGGTCCATCGGGCCCGGCCGGAACAGCGCGTTGCCGGCGATCAGGTCCTCGAGCCGGTCCGGCTTCATCGCCAGCAGCATGTTGCGCATGCCATCGGACTCGAACTGGAACGTGCCGGCGGTCTCAGCGCGGCGGTAGAGATCGAAGACGTTCTGGTCATCGAAGCTGATCCGCTCCATGTCCAGCGGGTCCCAGTCCTCCGGCCACGGCCCATCGGGGCGGATGGTGCGGCGGATGGTCTCATCATCGAGCGATTCGGTGACGAACTGCCGCGCCTTTTCAATGATCGAGAGCGTGCGCAGCCCGAGGAAGTCCATCTTCAGAAGGCCCACGCGGTCGCAGGTCGGGCCGTCCCACTGCGTCACGAGAATCTCGCGGTTGCCCTGCTTGCTGATCGCGAGCGGGATGATGTTGTCCAGCGGCTGCGTGGCGATGACGGCGCCGGCGGCGTGGACGCCGCTGTGGCGCGCGATCCCCTCGAGCCGCCGGGCGGTGTCGTAGACGCTGCGGACTTTATCCTCCGAGTCGTAGAGGGATTTGAGGTCCGGCTCGCGATCGAGGGCTCGCTCGAGCGTCATGCCGAGTTCATCGCCGATCAGCTTGCTGATGCGGTCGACCTCGCTCAGCGGCATGTCCAGCACGCGGCCGACATCGCGGATCGCCGCGCGGGCCTTCATCGTGCCGAAGGTAATGATCTGCGCCACGTAGCCGTACTTCTCACGCACATACTCGATGATCTGCTGCCGGCCGTCCTGGCAGATGTCGATATCGATGTCGGGGTATTCGCTGCGGTCGGGGTCGGTGAAGCGCTCGAACAGCAGGCCGAACGTGACCGGGCAGGCGTTGGACAGGCCGAGCACGTAGCCCACCATCGTGCCCACGCCGCTGCCGCGGGCGTTGGACGAGATGCCCCGCCGCCGCGCTTCGTTGACGAAGTCCCACACGATCAGGAAGTAGGCGCTGATGTCCTTGGCCGAGAGAATGCCCAGTTCGCGCTCGAGGCGCTGGCGGTGGGCATCGGTCACCCCATCACCGTAGCGCCATGTCAGCCCCGCCTCGGTCAGCTCGCGCAGCGCCTTGTCGCACTGAGCGCGCAGGTCTTCCGAGGAGTCGGTGTCCTTGCTCTCATCGTAAGGCAGGAGCTGATACTGGGCGCAGAACGCCTTGAACCATTCCGTCGAGCCCACGGCCGGCAGGTCACCGGTGCCGTAGTGATCGAGCTCGGGGTCGGGTGTCTTGACGATCCGTACCACCGGCGCGTGGTTCGATTCGAAGTCGAGTTCGACGTTGCAGCGATCGGCGATCTTCCGCGTGTTCTCGATCGCCTCGGGCACATCTTCGAACGCTGCTTCCATCTGCTCGGGGCTTTTGACGTAGAGCTGCTGCGGATAGCGCAGCCGGTCCTCATCGCTCTTGAGCTTGCCCATCGACACGCAGATCAGCGTATCGTGGGCATCGTGGTCCTCGGCGGTGAGAAAGTGGGCATCGTTGTCGGCCACGAGCGGCAGGTTCAACTCACGGGCGAGCTCGATGATATGCGGGTTGATCCGCTCCTGCTCTTCGACCCCGTGCCGCTGGAGCTCGAGGTAGAACCGCGGCTCGCCCGCTTCATTCACACCAAAGGTCTCGGCATGCCACTGCGCCTCCTTGCGCGCGTTGTCGTAGTGGCTGCGGTTGCCGGTGCGGACGAACTGCATCAGGTGCCAGGCGATGGATGAGCCGAGGTGCCCATTGATGGCGATCAGGCCATCGGCCCAGTGGGAGAGCGTCTGCTTGTCCATCCGCGGCTTGTAGTAGAAGCCGTTGATGTAGGCATCACTGCTGAGCTTGAGCAGGTGCTGCCACCCCGTGAGGTTCTCAGCAAGCAGCACGAGGTGAAAGCCGCCATCGGCCACACCGTGGGCTTCCTTCACACGCCGGTCGCCGGGGGCGCCGCCGACATCGGGGGCAACGTAGGCCTCGATGCCGAGAATGGGCTTGACCCCCGCTTCCTTCGCTCGGGTATAGAACTCGGCGGCACCGAAGAGGTTGCCGTGGTCGGTCAGCGCTACGGCATCCATGCCGAGTTGCTTGATGCGGTCGATCAGCGGCCCGACGCGATTGCCCCCATCGAGCAGAGAGTATTCCGAGTGCAGGTGCAGATGTACGAAGGTGGATGCCATCCCTGTATCCCTTGAATTGCCCGGGCTTTACCGTCCATGCGACCGCCCGCCGACCCGTCGCCGCCGCGGCCTGATACACACAGTGTACCGGCCCCACGGGGCGGTGTTCAATCCCGATGTTGCGCTCAGCATGAAGCACAGCGCATGCCATACGCCGCGATAGGGTTTCGCTCCCTCTCCACTCGGGAGAGGGCTGGGGTGAGGATGGACTTGGTGCAAAAGCCCGAATGCTTCATGTGCTGTCATTCCCGCCTCATGAAGGGGTCGGCCCTCGGTTCAGCGACGGCACGACCGGCACGAATGTGCCCTCACCCCCGGCCCCTCTCCCGCCCCCTCCTCCGCCCCCGGAATTGGAGAGGCGGGTAAAGGCCCGACCGGCCAGCCGCGACATGTGTCATGCACCCGATGAAGCCGGGCGCATGCCACCTGACGCCGGCCCCCCTGTTACGCAAAAACAAGGGGAGACATGGTCAGCGGCCGTGTTTCCGGGGGCCGTGTCTCCGGGGGGG
>PUNN01000405.1 GCA_003552605.1 Phycisphaeraceae bacterium | reverse complement strand
GTTGCCTGGCACCCGCCCGAGGCGTTCACTCGTCAGGGCAAAGGCCCGGTCAGGCTCGTAAAGCAACAGGCCGATGCGGTAGCCAAGCCGAGCCGGCAGTGATCGGCTCCATCCCAGCATTCTCGCGAGCGACTTCAATCCACTCATGCGCCCTCGCCCTCCACCTCCGTGGACAGTCCGGCCGGTGCCGTTTCCGGCCCATGGCTGAGCAGTTTATCATAAATTGCTTTTACCTTCTGCATCCTCCGGGTAAAGCTGTAATCACGCTCAATGAGTCCTCGTCCCGCCGCGGCGAGTTGATCACGCAGGGCAGCATCGTCTGCGAGTCGACCCATCGCACCGGTCAGTGCCTCGACATCGCCGATTGGGCAGAGCAGGGCCTGCTCACCGTCATGCAGCATGGCCGGGATGCCAGCGACGCGTGTGGCCACAAGGGGAACCTCCATCGCCGCGGCCTCGAGCACCACGTTGGGCAGGCCCTCCCGAATGCTCGACAGCACGAAGCAATCCATCGCTTCGTACAGCCCTATCGTATCCTCGACAAATCCCAGCAGGCGGATGCGGGAAGCGAGCCCCAGTCGATCGATCATCCTCTGAAGATCGCCGCGGCTGTCGCCCTCACCGGCGATCCAGACTTCCAGGTCCACCCCCCTCTCCAGCAATGCAGCACCGGCACGGATCAGGTTGTTGAACGCCTTTTCCGGGCTGAGACGGCCGACTGCCCCGTAGACCAGCCGCTCGGGCGGCGTGCCCAGTCGCTGACGCATGGGCGCCTGCCCGGGCGGCCCGGATCGCTTGAAGGTCCGTTCATCAATGGCGTTATGCACCAGGGAGATGCGATCTTCCGGCACCCCCACGCCCCGGATGCGGCCGACCAGGTCGTCCGAGACGCAGATCACGTGGTGATAGAACGGCAGGGACCAGCGATCGATGGCGTAATACAGCGGCGTGCGGCTGGTGTTATGCACCCAGCCATGCACGGTCGTCACCAGCTTCATCGGCCAGAACGGCCGCAGCAGCAGGCCGAACAGGTTCGACTTGTAATCGTGGCCGTGCCAGATGGCCACATTCAGCCGTTTGCAGATTTCCAGCAGTTTCTGGAGCGGGCGACGGTCAAGCGGGCCACCATCATCCACGCCGATGATCGGGCAACCATACCGCCGGGCCCGCTCGAGAAGCGTTGCAAAGCCCGGATCACCCGGGGGGCGCATGTACGCCGCGGCGAGGAAGTAGCGGGTGTGCGAGAGAAACGGTGCCGACAGCAGGATCGTCTTGTCCGGGCCACCACCACTGGCGGTGACCACCCGGGTATGCAACACCACCGTACGATCGGTGCCGATGCCGGGAACCTCGGGCAGATGGCCACCCTCCCACACCGGAATGGGGGCCGCCCCCTGCCCGGGTCGATCGTGTCGACTGTCGACCACACCAGCGCTCCAAACGGCCTGCGATTGCGCGGCGGCGGCACAGATGTCTTCAGGACACCGCGGCCGCCGCTCGCCCCGCCGGTGGCCCACACCCGGCGGGACAGTGAGTCTATGCGATCAGACCACAGCATCGCGCCTTCCCGGGTGGCCGCCTCGCCCGGCACTTCAGCATATGTCAACCCCACCGTTTCCGCCGAGGGGAGCCCCCCGGCGGTGTGGCCCGGATTCACCTCATAAGCTGAATGGCGACAATCAGGACGAAGGTGGTCACCATCGTGAGGATGGTGGTGGCGGTCATGCTCCAGTCGGTCTGATCCATCGCGGATACCTCTGCCGGGTCTGTGATTCACCGTATTGCCCCGTTTGCTCAAGGCCGTTACAGGCACAATAATCCACCGATAACATCGGCCCGAAGCCGGTGCCCCGCCTTAGAAATCAGCACACAGGACCGCCGGGTCCTGTATTCATCAGGAGCGTCACGATGGGCATTGAAGCGGTCTTACAGCAGGAGGGCTTTGTTACCACCAAGCTGCAGAAGGTGGTCAACTGGACGCGGCGGAGTTCGCTGTGGCCCATGCCCTTCGCCACCGCCTGTTGCGGGATCGAGTTGATGGCCACGGCCGCCAGCCGCTATGACCTCGCCCGGTTCGGCGCCGAGGTCATGCGCTTCAGCCCCCGCCAGAGCGACCTGCTGATCGTCGCCGGCCGCGTGGCCGTGAAGATGATGCCCGTGCTCCAGCGCATCTACGAGCAGATGACCGAGCCCAAGTGGGTCATCAGCATGGGCGCCTGTGCCTCCACCGGCGGCGTGTTCGACACTTATGCCGTGGTGCAGGGCGTGGATCAGTTCATCCCCGTCGACGTTTACGTCCCCGGCTGCCCGCCGCGGCCGGAGCAGTTGATCGAGGGCGTCATGGCCATCCAGCGGATCGTGGATGAAGATGGCATCCCCCCCGCTTCCGGCAAGCGCGTGCCCCTCGACCTCGTCGTCGAGCCCACCTACCAGCCCCGCCCCCAGCCGGTCGATGTGACCATCGGCCAATCTTGAACTTGGCGCCGGTTGGCGGGCAACGGCAATGGCCACCGCTGGGCGCATGGTCATTGCCATCAAATCCTGATTCGCAACCCAGCCCCGACTGGACATTGAGGCGGGCACAGTGTGCCGTCATCGCGCCTGCCAGGCGATATCGCCCTGTTCACTCTTTCTCATACCCCTTGGGATGAGCCTTGAACCAGTTCCAGGCCGTCTCGATGATGTGGCGGATGTCGGTGTAGCGGGGGGTGAAGCCGAGGTCTTGGCGGATGCGGTCGGCGTTGGCGTAGAGTTCGGGTGGGTCGCCGGGGCGGCGGGGGCCGATCTCGACCTTGAAGTCGACCCCCGTCACCGCCTTGGCCGCCTCGATCATCTCCCGGACGCTGTAGCCGCGGCCGATGCCGAGGTTGTAGAAGCGGGCATCGCCATCGTGCAGTGCGTTCATGGCCAGGATGTGGGCCTCGACGAGGTCTTCAACGTGGATGTAGTCGCGGATGCAGGTGCCATCGGGGGTGGGGTAGTCCTCGCCGAAGATGGTGATGACATCCCGCTTGCCGAGCGCTGCCTCGAGCATGACCGGGATCAGGTGGGTCTCCGGGTCGTGGTCCTCGCCGATGGTGCCATCTGCGGCGCAGCCGGCCACGTTGAAATACCGCAGGGCCGTGAAGCCAAAGCCCGGGTCCGCCGCGGCGACATCGGCAAGCATCCGTTCGACGAAAAGCTTTGACCAGCCGTATGGGTTGATCGGCTGCTGCGGCATGGTCTCGACGATCGGCATCTGCTCGGGAATGCCATAGGTGGCGCAGGTCGAGCTGAAGACCATCCGCCGCACCCCTGCGGCGTGCATCGCCCGCAGGAGGCTGAGCGAGCCGGTGGCGTTGTTGTCGTAGTAGCGCAGGGGGTGGTCCACCGACTCCCCGACATAGGCGAGGGCGGCGAAGTGCATGACACATTCGATGGCATCGCGCTGGAGGACGGTGGTCAGCTCACCGGTCTGCCGCAGATCGACCGGTTCGAGGGTGGCTTTCTCATGGACGGCCCGCTTGTGGCCGCGATCGAGGTTGTCGACGACAGTGACCCGGTGCCCGGCCTCGATGAGGGCCTTGACGGCATGGGAGCCGATATAACCGGCGCCGCCGGTAACGAGGACATTCATACAGGATACTCCGCAGTGTGGGGGAGTCGGGCATTATAAGGAAGTGCGATGGCGTTCACTGCCCGGGCCCGGCGGCTGCCCGGTTGAAGGCATGGCGTTGCTGAGCCGCCTGGCTGCGTGAGCGGCTTCCGGGCTTCGGGGCTTCCGGGGGTGTGTGCAGGCGATGGCCACGCGGGCCCGGGAGGCTCCGGCCGCTCTGGGGCGGCTTGGGGCCGCGCATGGCCATCGGCCTGAAGACCCCCGGAACGCCCGCTGACCATGCCACCCCCCATCCTCCCGCGGCGTGTGTCATGCGCCCCGGCTGGCATTGGCCCCCTTGCGTTTCCTGAGACAGTCGTTAACTTCTGCCGGGTTGCCGAGCCACGCCCCCTGGCGATGAGGCCGCAAACATGACCCAGATCAACCAGGACAACGTGCGAGAGACATGGGCCACCCGTGTTGGTGTGATCCTCGCGGTCACCGGCAGCGCGGTGGGGTTGGGCAATTTCCTCCGCTTTCCCGGCCTTGCGGCCGAGTACGGTGGGGGGACGTTCATCGTGCCCTACATCATCTCGCTGCTGATCCTGGGCATCCCCATCGCCCTGGCCGAGTGGGGCCTCGGCCGCTTCGGCGGCACGCGCGGCTACAACTCCACGCCCGGCATCTTCCGCACCGTCTGGCGCCACAAGGCCGCCTCGTACATGGGCGTGCTCGGGCCGGTGCTGCCGATGATGATCTACATGTACTACGTCATCGTGCAGGCCTGGTGCCTGGGCTATGCGTGGATGTACCTGCGGGGCACGATCAAGGCCGAAACACCGGAAGAAGCGCAGGCCACCTGGGGCCAATACGTGGGGGGCGGGGCGGACGGCAGCGCCCTGCGGCTCACCGACACACCGGTACTTGTTTTCGCCATAATCTGTTTCCTGATCAACTTCTTCCTGATCTACTGGGGGATCCGCAAGGGCATCGAACTGTTCTGTCGGATTGCGATGCCGGCGCTGGTCATCTGCGCGATCATCGTGCTGATCCGCGTGCTGACGTTGCCCGCGCATGAAGAGAACCCGCATCAGAACGTGATCAACGGCCTGGGGTACATGTGGAATCCCGTGGCGCAGGCCGAGCGGCTTGCACCGGGCGATGACAATGTCGAGAAGCTGATCGAACATGCCGGGGATGCCGTGGTGCTGATCCACAGCGAAGGGGATGAAGAGGGGATCACGCTCGAGGCACTCGAGATCGTCAACCGCGAACGGTTCTTCGAGGCGCTGAAGTTGAGCCCGTGGCAGATCGAGCAACTGCGGGTGGTGGATGAGCAGCGGTTCGAGGTGCCGCACGAGCCCGATGCACTCGAGTCGGCATATCGTGACATGTTCGAGGTCGACAACGACCTGCCGGCACCGGCTGAGATGCAGCGCGAGATTCGGTTTCAGAGGATGGCCGAGCCTTTCGAGGGTCGGGTCGTGCTCGGGGCCGAACGGTCGCGCATCTACATCGAGGTTGAGGATGACCGGGCCGAGTTCACCGCGCCGGGATTCTTCGCGAGCATGGCCAACCCCGACCTGTGGCTCGCGGCGGCAAGTCAGGTGTTCTTCACGCTTTCGGTCGGTTTCGGCATCATCATCACCTACTCGAGTTACATGCGGCGGCGGGATGATGTGGCACTCAGTTCGGTCACAGCATGTGCCGGCAACACGTTCTGCGAGCTGGCACTTGCGGGCATGATCGTGATCCCCGCGGCCTTCGTCCTGTTGGGCGTGAGCGTCGTGGCCAATCCGCCGAGCACGTTCGGGATGGGCTTCCACGCACTGCCGGCGGTGTTCACGACGATGCCGGATCAGGTCTTCGGTTTCAATGTGCATGAGGAATGGGGCCTTTCACCAGGGCATGCCTTCGGCTTCCTGTTCTTCTTCCTGCTTTTCCTGGCCGCCGTGACCAGCGCGATCTCGATGCTCCAACCGGGTCTGGCCTTCCTCGAGGAGGGGCTCGGCCTCGGCCGCCGCGCATCGACGGCGCTGCTGGCCACGATCACGGCCATGGGCGCGTTCATCATCGTGCTCTTCTCGCAGGACGCCCTTGCCATGGACACCATGGATTTCTGGGTCGGCCACTTCCTGGTCTTCGTCATGGCCACGATCCAGGTGATCTTCTTCGCATGGATACTGGGTGTGAAGCGGGGCATGAACGAGATTGATGAAGGTGCGGAGCTTCGCATTCCGCGCAAGTACACCTTCATGATCAAGTACATCACCCCCACTTTCCTCCTGATCGTCTTTGCTTTCTGGATGACCCAGAACGCACCCGAGCGGATTCAGGCGCTGATCGACTTCCCCGAAGGTGAGATTCCAGTGCCCCTGGTCAGCGCCTTCCTGATCGTCTGGGTTTTCACCCTCTTCATCACCCTGACCTCGATCGCCCTCCGCCGCTGGAAGCGGCAGGAGGCGGCGGAAACGGACGTATCACCATGACCATCGCCGGCTGGATATCCATGATCGTGGGCGTCGGCGGGGCGACCGCCTTCCTGTTGTGGTGCGTTTACCGCATCGTCTCTCACCCCGGCAGCGCCGGCCACCTGCACAGCCAGGTGGACATTGAGCCCAAGGACCGGGAAGACTGACCGCCGCGCCCTGGCAATTCTTCATCGATGTAGGCGGGACCTTCACCGACTGCATCGCGCAGGCGCCCGATGGCTGCATGCTGAGCTGCAAGCTACTCAGCTCCGGCGCCATCAAGGCCCGTGCGGCGGCCGGCGCCACCCGACGACAAGTCGCCGACCCCGCCCTCGCCGACCTGCCCACCGACTTCTACCGCGGCTACAGGCTCGCCCTGCTCAATGAGCGCGGCCAGACCAATGTCGAACGGGCTATCCGTGCCAGCGACGGCATGGGTTCGCTGACACTCGATGCTCCGCTCACAGAGCCGCCCCCGGCAGGTGATTCATTCGAGTTGCGATCGCCCGAGCCGGCCCCGGTGGCCGGCGTTCGCCGCTTGTTGGAAAAGCGTCTCGATGAACCGGTCGGCCACATTCGCATCCGACTCGGCACCACACGAGGGACCAACGCCCTGCTTGAACGCAAGGGGGCCCGTGTCGGGCTGTTGACGACGTTCGGTTTTGCCGACCTGCCGCTGATCGGCAATCAGGCAAGGCAGGACCTGTTTGACCTGCACATCATCAAACCATCCCCGCTGCACACACGCACACTCACGCTCGATGAGCGGATCGATGCAGAGGGCCGGGTGCTCATCCCGCTCGATGAGTCGCAGGTCGAAGCGGCACTCGACACCTTCGAGGCCGAAGGCATTGCCGCTGTGGCAGTATGTCTGCTGAACGCCTACGCCGACCCGGCGCACGAACAGCGCATCGCTGCGATGGCACAACGGCGGGGCTTTGACCACGTCTGCACCTCGACCGGCCTCTCTCGGACCATCCGCATGCTGCCCCGCTGTGACACGGCCATCGTGGATGCCTATCTCTCACCGGTCATCCGCCGCTACGTTCACGAGGTGAAGCGCTGCCTGCCGGAGGCGGAATTGAAGCTGATGTCCTCCGCCGGTGGGCTTGTGGATGCCGAACAGTTCGCCGGCCGCGACAGCATCCTCAGCGGCCCGGCCGGCGGGGTGGTGGGCTTCAGTCATGCGGCAACAGTCGCCGGGTTCGACAAGGCGATCGGATTCGACATGGGCGGCACGTCCACCGATGTCAGCCGGTACGATGGCCACTACGAGTATCAGTTCGCCACGGAGAAGGCGGGGGTCCGGATCGTGGCGCCGATGTATGCCATTGAAACGGTCGCCGCGGGTGGCGGCTCGATCTGCCGCTTCGATGGGCAGAAGCTGCTGGTGGGGCCGGAGAGTGCCGGGGCCGATCCCGGGCCGATGTGCTACGGCCGCGGCAGGCCACTCACGCTGACCGATGTGAACCTCTATTGCGGCCGCATCAGCCCGGCGCATTTTCCGTTCGCCCTTGATACCGACGCGGTCGAGCGCCATATGGATGGGCTAAGCCGTGCCGTGGCGGCCGCGGCGGACCCGCAAGCGCCGCCCATGGGCACCCGCGAGATTGCTGAGGGGTTTCTGCGCATTGCCAACCTCCGCATGGCCGGCGCCATCCGGACCATCAGCGCCGCCCGCGGCTACGATCCGGCCGAGCATGTGCTGGTCGCCTTCGGTGGGGCCGGTGCGCAGCACGCCTGTGCGATTGCAAGGCTGCTGTGCATCACCCGGATTCTGCTGCATCCGCTGGCCGGCATCCTCAGTGCATTGGGCGTCGGCATGGCCGATGTGCGGCGGTTTGCTGAAACGAGCATCCTTCGGCCCCTGAACGGCGATACCCTCGCGGACCTCGAGCAGAGATTTCTCGATGATGAGCAGCGGCTCCGCGAAGAGGTCGTGGCCGAGGGCATCGACCCTGAACATGTGCAACCCGCACTTCGAATGCTGGACCTGCGATACGAGGGTGAGGACTTCACCATCACCGTCCGGGAGCCCGAGGATGGCGACTGGTCTGGCGCCTTCGCGGCGATGCACCGCCAGCTCTACGGCCACGCTCACGAGGACCGGGCGATCGAGATCGCCACCCTTCGGCTTGAAGTCATCGGCCGCACGCCGCGGCCCGCCCCCACCTGGCAGCCCCCTTCTCCCCACCCGGCACCGCCGCGCCGCGAGACCACCGCGTGGTTCGACGCCTTGGCCCGCCGCACCGCGGTGTATCACCGCGAAGACCTCGAGCCCGGTGCGATCCTCCACGGCCCTGCCCTCGTACTCGAGGCGCTATCCACCATCGTGGTCGAACCGGGCTGGCAAGGTGAACTGACCGGCAACGGCGACCTGCTGCTGACCGATCACCATGCATCACAGCGGGCCGATGCAGCGGTCAAGCCTGCCGCACAGCCGGCTCAAGGCGGCACGGGCGGACATGATGAAGATGAAGCATCAACCACGCGTGATCCCGTGCGCCTCGAGCTGTATTCCCGTCAGCTCGAGCACATCGCGACACAGATGGGCGTTACCCTTCAGCGCACGAGCTTGTCAGTGAACGTCAAGGAGCGGCTCGATTTCAGTTGCGCCCTTCTCGATGCCGATGGTGGCCTCATCGTCAACGCCCCGCACATTCCAGTCCACCTCGGCGCAATGGGCGATGCGGTGAAGGGGCTTCTGCACCAGGTACCGGCGCTGCGTCCGGGTGAGGTTTATATCAGCAACGATCCAGCGCTCGGCGGCTCACACCTGCCGGATGTGACGGTCATCACGCCGGTATTCGACCATGCGGGCGAGATGCTTCTGTTCTTCACCGCTTCGCGCGCTCACCATGCCGAGATCGGCGGCATCAAGCCCGGCTCGACGTACCCGTTTGCCCGCAACCTTGCCGAGGAAGGCATCGTGCTCCGGAACATGCGCGTGGTAGTGGAAGGTGAGTTCCTCGAAGCCGATGTGCATAAGGCCCTCACGACCGGTCCGCATCCATCGCGCTCGCCGCGTGAGAACATCGCTGACATCCGCGCTGCCACCGCCGCGAACCATGCGGGGGCCACGCAGTTGCTCGAGCTTGTCGACCGCCGCGGCTGGTCCGAGGTGAGCGCCTACATGCAGCACATTCGCGATGCGGCCTTTGAAAAGGCGCACCGGGCGATCCGTGGCCTAGAACAGGGCGAACACCGTTTCGAAGACAGCCTTGATGACGGTGCTCCCATCCGTGTCTGCATCACCACGCCCAAAGGCCCCGATGATCGGATGCATATCGACTTCACCGGCAGTGCCCCCGTTCAACCGGGCAGCCTCAACGCCAACGTGGCCATCGTGCGAAGCGCGGTGCTCTACTGCCTGCGCTGCCTCGTGGGTGAGCCGATCCCGCTGAATGCCGGGGCGATGGCCGCGGTCGACCTGACCGTGCCCGAGGGCATGCTCAACCCACCCTCCGACCCCGATCCGGCGCGGTGCGCCGCGGTGGTGGGCGGCAACGTCGAGATATCCCAGCGAATTGTCGATGTCATCCTCGCCGCGCTCGGCCGTGCCGCGGCGAGCCAGGGGACGATGAACAACCTCGTCTTTGGCAGTGACCGCTTCGGCTACTACGAAACCCTCTGCGGTGGGGCCGGCGCGGGCCCCGACTTTCCGGGTGCCGATGCCGTCCACACGCACATGACCAACACCCGCATCACTGATGTGGAGATTCTCGAGCACCGTTACCCCGTTCACATGCATCGCTTCGCCATCCGTCGCCACAGCAGCGGCCGCGGGCAATGGCCGGGCGGGGATGGGGTGATCCGTCAGTTCGAGTTCCTCTCACCCCTGTCCCTCTCGCTGTTGACCCAGCGCCGCCAACGCCGGCCATTCGGCCTCGCCGGCGGTTTGGCCGGTCGTCGCGGGTGTAACCTGCTGCACAAGCAGGACAGCCACTCTGACATCTGGCGATGGCAGCGGCTGGCGCCACTGGAGCAGCTCGATATCGAGCCAGGTGATGTGCTGACCATACTGACCCCCGGAGGCGGCGGCCATGGACCTGCCGCGCCATCCAGTTGACGGGGATACCGCAAGCCAATGGATAGGTTCTGCCCCGACCATCCCGCCTGCATGGCACCGCTCGCGGGCTCCCTTTGCATCCCGAGAGGGTTGGGTGGCATGATCAGCGGCTTTCAGGGGTTCGCAGCCGATGGCCATGCCGCCCCGAGGGTTCCGGACACCCCCAGCGCCTCGTGAACTCGCATGGCAATCGGCGGCGGACAGTTACCAGCCATGCCATCTGATTCAATCGCCCGATAGGTCTACCGTACGCATATGGGTATGGGTAAGTCGACTCGATCGGTAAAGCATCAACGTGATCAAGGGACAAGCCCCCTTCTGCCCTCCGCATTAATATCTGCAATCCCACATTCCGGATAGCATCCCACGCCAGAGCATTACCGGCCCATCGCGTGTTTGATCGCAGTTGCATCTGTGGTCAGCAGGCGGGCGAGCACGGCGGTGGTGACACCGGCGTGGTTCTCCCGCCCGTGGCCGCGGGCAATCGCGCTGATGCTCGTGGCGGCACAGCCGTGGTCGCGGCCATCGGGGAAGGCGCGGCGGGCGAGGCGGAGATAGGCCGTGCCCAGATCAAGGGCATGGGTGGCCAGATCAGGGTCATCGCGAATCTCGGCGGCCACCGCCAGGAGGATCGGGGCATGCCGCCGCGGCTGGCCATCCTCGTACCAGGTGGGGGCATCGCTGCGTTTGCCGACTCCGGGCGTGGTCGCCGCGGCGGGCGGCGCGGCGGCTGTGGAGGCCGAGGGGCTGGCGGAGAACTCGGGGAGTTCCGTGGCCTCTGCGGATTCGGGGGCTTCCGGGGGTTCCGGGGGT
>PUNN01000136.1 GCA_003552605.1 Phycisphaeraceae bacterium | reverse complement strand
CACCGCCGGGCACGCTCGCTGGGCAGTTCTACCTCGGGTGCGCGGCGGACGATGCGGGACAACAGCTTCTGCTCGAACTCGAGGTCCCGCCGCACCGCTTGCCAGTACGGGCCTTCGATCCCGCGTTCGACAAACTCGGCCGGCGTCTGGTCGAGATCGGCAAGCACATCGAAGCCCTGGGCGGCGCCGGTAAGCTGTCGGCCGGGCACCTGACGTCGCTCGACCACGACCTCGACCCGCATGTGCAGTTGCGCCCTCGCCTCGGGCCTGTCGTCTGCGGCTTCAGCATCGTCCGGCTGCTCGGCGGCCTCGAAGAAGACGTTGACGATTCGCCGCTGATCATTCCAGGTGCTTTCGAGGGCGGAGGCGGGGGTGCCATAGCCCGGCCGGAACGGCTCGAACACGGTCGGGGCCGTCCGCGGGTAGGTGTTGATCCGCCCGAAACGAAAGTCCATCCGGTTCACCGTGAAGCCGTAGTGGCGCAGGGTCTGCACCGCCGATTCGAACATGCGCGGATAAGCCTCCCGGTCGACGGTGGCGGGTGCGGCGATGGGCTCCTGCCGGCCGGCGCAGCCGGCGGCGAACAGCAGACCGAGCAGGATGAAAAGGGGGGATGTCGGGCGCATCAGGGAACCAGTGTAGTAATCGAGGTATTGCCGATGCAAAAGGCGCCGCTGCCCTGCCAGGGCAGACGCATATAGCTTCTCAACCGGGTGGCATGGTCGGCGGCTGCCCCCAGCCGATGGCCATGGCGGCACTTGGCGGGGGTTCGCCGCATGGCCATCAACCGCGCTGGAAACACCGCTGCTGACCATGCCACCTTCTTTTGCGAACGATCGCCGTTTGCCTCGGTGCAGCGCCTCGCAATGCGAGGGCTCACCCCGTCGACTCGGCCGCCACGCGATCGACCAGGCCCGGCGGGATGCCGATGTCGGCGACGACGGTATGGCCGGTCCATGGCTGCGCATGGTCCTCCGCGAGGCCCATCTTCATCGCGGCGAAGGTGATCGTGAGGTCCGCCTCGATGCACGGATCGTGCGGTTGGCCTGTGTCCGGATCGAGGCCGGAGGGGATGTCGATGGCGCCTGTGAGATGGCCGTGGGCGCGACGGGTGGCGTTTATGGCGCGGATGAGGGTGGCTGAGCCGCCACGCGGGGCGCCGGTGGTGCCGGTGCCGAGCAGGGCATCGACCAGCAAGTGACTGCCGGTCCAGCCCGCCGCGAGCGTGTCGGCGTCGGCCTCGGCGCTGATGGTCGTGATATCGAGGCCCATGCGCAGGACGATTCGGCCCATGACCGCCGCATCGCCATGAAGCTCATCCGGGTGACGTGTGGCGACGATTTGCACGGCAGCACCCCAGTTATGCAGGTGTCGGGCGATGACGTAGCCATCGCCACCGTTGTTGCCTGAGCCGCAGCAGACGATGGCGCGGACAAACGGGGCGCTCAAACCCTCCCGCTCGGCCACCAGGTCGAGCAGCGCGGCGGTGGCGTTGATGCCGGCGTTTTCCATCAGGACGATGCCGGGGATCGCCAGTTCGTCCATCGCCAGTTCATCAATACGTCGGGACTGTGCGGCGGTGAAAATCGACATGAAACGCCCTCATCACGTAACCGGGTTTCATCGAAAGTCAATCGGTTTGGCAGGGCAGCAGCAGCGCCACCGTGTGGCAGGCGACGGCGCGGCCTTCGCCGATCGCATCCACCTGCTCGTGCGTCTTGCCCTTCAGATTGATGCGCGAGGCGTCGATGCCGAGCAGGGCGGCAAGGCGCTGCCGCATGGCCTGCTTGTGCGGAGACAGCTTCGGCCTTTGCAGTATCACGGCGATGTCGACATTGCCGAGGCGATAGCCGGCCTGCTGCATGCGTCGCACGGCCTCATGGATGAAGACCGCCGAATCGGCATCCTTCCATGCCGCCTGGTCATCGGGAAAAAGTTGCCCGATGTCCTCCTGCCCGATCGCCCCGAGAATCGCATCCGTTACGGCGTGGAGCACGACATCGCCATCCGAGTGTGCCGCGCAGCCGCGGTCGTGCGGCACCTCGATCCCCGCAAGGATCAGGCGCCGGCCCGCTTCGAGGCGGTGCAGGTCAAAACCGTAGCCAATACGCGGTTCGTTCGGAACAGGCATGAGGCGGTCCAGGGAAGAAACGGTACGCATCTATCGCGGAACGGCGCGGGTAGCAATCATTCCATATAGTACCGGTCGCCGGCAATCATTGAAAAAGCAATTCACCGGCTTGTGGAAGCTGTCGGCGGCATGTTCTCACCACCACCAGGCGACCCTGTCATCGATCTGTCCGTACAGCGGTTTGCCATTGGTCATGGGGGATCAGGATTACTTCAAGCCGTATTCGCGCAGCTTGCGGTAGAGGGTGCGTTCACCGATGCCGAGCGTCCGGGCGGTGGCCTCGCGGTTGCCGTTGTTCAGCCTCAGGGCATTGCGGATCGCCTGCTTTTCGATCTGCTCGAGGCTCAGGCCGGTTCCGAGCGACATATCGGGATCACCGGCTTCCGCACCGGCGATATCCGGTGGCAGGTGGCGGGGCTCGATGCGGTCGCCTTCGCAGACGATGACCATGTTATGGATCACACTCATCAGTTGGCGCACATTGCCCGGCCAGTCGTGCCGCATCAGGATGGCCTGCGTCTCCTCGGTCAACTCGGGCGCCGGCCGATCCATCTGCCGGGCATAGACCTGCACGAAGTGGCGGGCGAGCAGGGGGATATCTTCGCGGCGTTCGCGCAGCGGCGGCAGGTCGATCAGCGTGCCCTTGATGCGGAAGTAAAGGTCCTGCCGGAACATGCCTTCCCCGATCAGCACATCGAGATCGCGGTTGGTGGCTGAGATGAACCGGACGTCCACCTTCCTCGTTTCGTTGCTGCCAAGGCGTACCACCTCACCACTTTCAAGCACTCGGAGCAGCTTCGCCTGCATCACCAGCGGCATGTCGCCGATCTCATCGAGAAAGAGCGTGCCGCCATCGGCATACTCGAAGCGGCCCTCACGCTCGCGGTCAGCGCCCGTGAATGCCCCGCGGACGTGGCCGAACAATTCATCCTCGAGGATCGACTCGGTCATGCCGGCGCAGTTGAGCGGCACGAACTGGCGCTTGGCCCGCTTGGAGTTGTTGTGTATCGCCTTCGCCACAAGCTCCTTGCCCGTGCCATTCTCACCGGTCACCATGACAGGAATATTCGTCGGGGCAACCTGCTGCAACAGCGAGATCACCCGGCGGATGGCCGGCGAACTGCCGATGATGCCCTCGAAGCCGTACTGCTCGTCGAGGCGCTGGCGAAGCTGGGTGTTCTCACTCTGGAGGGCCACGGCCTGGATGGCCCGCTGGCACAGGTTGCGGAATACTTCGAGGTCGAGCGGTTTCTCGATGAAGTCGTAAGCCCCGCCCTTGATCGCCGTCTTGGCGGTGGGGATGTCACCGTGGGCGGTGACAACGATGGTGTGGGCATCGGCCTGTGTCTTGCGTGCGGTGGCGAGCACCTGGAGCCCATCTTCCGGGCCGTCCATGACAAGGTCGGTGACGATCAGGTCGAAGTTGCCATGCTGCATCTCATCCTCGGCCGAAGGCAGGTCGTGGACGATGGTGCAGACGTGCCCGAGCCGCCGCAGCGCCTCGGACATGACCTCGGCATGGGCGGTCTCATCATCGACGATGAGCACCTGCGCCGAGTAGCTTTCAAGGGCATCGCTCGCGGCGTCCTGTCCTTGCGGTGCGGAAGATTCGCCGTGATCAGGTGCGCTGTTGGTCGCAGGGGATGGCTGGGTATGCATGCGGGGACGGTCAACTCTGGGATGGCGGTGGCCTGGGTCAGGAGCGGACGCGGCGGGCGCCGCGAAGGCATATAATCATCTTATGGACGCGTCCGTGCAACGTCAGGCCCCGCTGCCGGGTGAATTGTGGTGCATGACAGGTGTCGCGGCTGGCGGGCCGGGCCTTTACTCCCCTCTCCCCTCGGGAGAGGGGCCGGGGGTGAGGGCGGCGGGTTCGGCCGGGCGCTGCGTATCTTCCCTCACCCCAGCCCTCTTCCACGGGGAGAGGGGGAAAATACCGTTCCGCGACATGTGTCATGCACCCGGTAAGTCGGTTCCGGTGGCCGAAGGCGCCGGTCGCCGTGAAGACACCGCTTCGCCGCGGGCGGCTACTGAAGCCCCGGACGGTGGCCGCAGGCCATCGGTCAGTGCAGCTTCGCCACACGCCGACGGCGTCGCCACATCCGCGGGCTTACTTGGGGGCTCACGGCGAGGCGAGTGGGCGTTGAGCATCGGGTGCGTGGGTTATCTCAACAGCCTGCCGTTGATCGAGGGCCTTGCCCCGGGGTCAACCCGCCGTGGGCAAGCCGGGCGGGGCCGCTGGCGATTGTACCTTGATGCGCCGAGCAGGCTGCTTGCCGGCCTCGAAGGGGGGCAGTTCGATGTGGGCCTCTGTCCCGTGATCGATGCGCAGCGCAGCGCTGGCCCGCTGGCCATGATTCCCGCTGGCGGTATCGGCTGCCACGGCCGCACATTGACGGTGCGCCTGTTCAGCCGGGTCGATCCGGCCCGGGTCGACACCATCCACGCCGACACCGACAGCCACACGAGCATCGTGCTGCTGCGCATTCTGCTTGACCGCTGCCACGGCCGCCGGCCTCAAATACACCCGCTCGATGGCGAGGCAAGGGGGGGTGACTGGCCCGAGGCGATGCTCCTGATCGGCGACAAGGTGGTGACCGATCCGCCGCCCGAATCGGTCTACACCCACCAGGTCGATCTTGGCGAGTTGTGGTACGAGCTGACGGGCCTGCCGTTTGTCTTTGCGGTGTGGATGGTGCGGGAAGGCACCGACCCCGGCCGGCTTCCGCGGGTGCTGTCCCGGCTTCGTGACCGCAACCTTCAGCGGATCGATGCCATTGTCGACCGCCACGCCGCATCCCATGGCTGGCCCATTGGCCTGGCGCGTGCATACCTCGGGCGGTGGTTGCGGTATCGCATCGGCCGCGAGCAGCTCGAGGCGATCCGCCGCTTCTGGCATGAGGCCCGCACCATTGGGGCGATCGATTCAGTCCGACCGGTTTCGCTGCTCGCGGCGGAGACCGGAGATGGTCTGAGCGACCCATTCTGTCTGAAATAACCGTGCCGCGACGTGCCCGCCAGAATTACCGCTGTCAGCCCCTGGCCGACCTGGCCCGGCAGATGCGCTTTGCGCCGGCGCCCACGCGGCTCCAGCAACTGTACCGCGCTGAGCGGCTCCACGATGAGATCGACCCCGATCAGACCTACCCCATGGAGCAATTGACCCTCCGCATCACGGGCTATCGCCCGGAAACGGAGGATGACCGGCTGCTGGTGGGTGAAGCAGTGGCGTCGGACCTGAGACTGCTGATCGACAGTGTCAGCCGCAGCATCACAGTTCCGGTGGATGATGAGAATGAAGGGAGCTTCGAGACACCGCAGCAGCTTGCTGCGCGGCTGAACGTGAGCGTGCGGACCCTTGCCCGGTGGCGGGAACTGGGCCTGCGGTGGCGGTGGGTGAAGTGGCCGGATGAGCCTCAGCCCAGGCTCGTCTATCCCCGCGAGGCGGTGGCCTGTTTTCTCGAACGGTACGGGGAGCGGGTCGACCGGGCCAGCCGCTTCACGCAGTTGCCGCAGTCGGTTCGGGCCGACATCCTCCGCCGCGCGCGGCGGATCGCCCAGGCGCGGCAGGTCACGCTCAACCAGGTGGCCCGGCATCTCGCCCATCGCCTCGGACGGGCCGTCGAAACCGTCCGGCAGATCCTCCAGCAGCACGACACGGCACATCCCGAAGACCCGATCTTCACCGATCGTGACCACCCGCTCGATCAGCGCGAACAGCGCATCATTGCGCGTGCCCACCGCATGGGGGTGCCGATGGCCAGGCTCGTACAGCGGTTCAACCGTACACGGGCGACGATCTACCGCATCGCCGCGATCCATCGGGCGGCGGCGTTGCGGCAACGCCGGATCGAATGGGTGGATTCGCCCCTGTTTCACCGTGAGGATGCCGATGACCTGCTCCTGCCGAGCGAAGCCAGCGAGGCGGATGAAGATGCCGAACCCCGCAGCATGCCCGCATCGCCGCCCGCAGGTTGGCCGGAAGCGCTTCAGCCGCTGTTCACGCAGGCGCCGCTGAACCCGAGGTGGCAGCGCACACTTGCACTTCGGATGAACTACCTGCTGTACAAGGCGGCGAAGCTGCGCGATGAACTGGACCGGCACTCGCCATCGCAGCGCCGGATGGACCAGATTGAGCATCTGCTTCAGCGCGCTGGTGCGATCCGCCGCCGCCTGGTGCTGGCCAATCTGCCAACGCTGGCACAGGTGGTGCAGCAGCACGCCCGCGCGATACCGGGCGCGGTGGATGAGCCGCCCTCACAGGGCATCGTGCTGGAACTGGTCGATGAGGGTTTCAGCATCGTGCTCGATGGGGTGATCGGTTATGACGTCGCCCGCTCGCCCACGCTGCCACAGCGCATCGCCTGGCTGCTTCGCCGCACGTTCGCCGCGCGGCACGGAGCGGCGGGGACTGCGCGGCGGGCACACCGACGGGTCAGTGCCGAGCAGGTGCTTTCACGGCTGAAGCGGAAGGCATCGGAGGCGGGGGTGGTTCTCGATGAGCCGGCCCCGCCCGCAGCCGGGGATTAGCCCGTTTCGCCTTGATATTCGGCTTGCGTCGTGCAGGTCTCACGGATGCGGACGATGCTGAGCAGGGGCAGGTCGGGTTTGAGCCGGTCGTAGATGTAGCGGGCGAGGTTCTCGGCCGTGGGGTTGCTCAGGCCATCGAGGTCGTTGAGCAGCCGGTGATCGAGCGACTGGATCAACGGGTCGGCCGCCCCCTTGATCTGCCCGAAGTCGATCAGGTACCCGGCCTGCGGATCGACCTCACCTTCAAGCACGATATCAACGTGAAAGGTGTGCCCATGCAGACGCCGGCACTTGTGCCCGGCCGGGAATGTCGGCAGCCAGTGCGCTGAATCGAAGCTGAAACTTTTGGTCAGGGTCGTTCGCATGGTGTCCGCGTCTGGTAAAGCAACTGCATCGCTATTGTATACCGCCCATGGCTTTGGGGTGGATGGTTCACCGGTACACCGGTCATTGCACGCCCCATGCTCATCGGCGAATCACCCGGTCCACGATGCCATCCATTGCTTGCTTCGAAGACGCAGCAGATGAGCGATCAACGCCTGAACATGGCAGAGGCATTACGCGGGCCTGTGCCCACTGCAAATGCTCGATCACGCCGCGTTAACAGGTCGTGGCGGGTTCGACGCAGGAGGGCTGTTGAAGCCGTCGTTCACCAGCGTTCGCTCGATGCATCGCCCATCGAAGCGCCGTGGGTGGATGACGCTCAGTCCTCTTCCTCGTGGGGCTTGTACTGGGCCACGATCTGCTGCTGGACGTTGGGCGGGGCCGGTTCGTAGTGGGAGAACTCCATGGTGTAGGAGCCCTGGCCGCCGGTGACACTCTTGAGCTGGCTCTGGTAGTTGGCCATCTCCGACAGCGGCACCTGCGCCCGCACGAGGGCCATGTTTCCCGGCAGCATGTCCGTGCCCTGGATGCGCCCGCGCTTGCCAGAAAGATCACCGGTGATGTCGCCCATCTTGTCCCCGGGGATGGTCACCTCGACGTTGACGATCGGCTCGAGCACCGTGGGCTTGGCCTTGTGTATGGCATCCTGAAACGCGCGCTTGGCCGCGGTGACGAACGCCACTTCCTTGGAGTCGACCGGATGGTGCTTGCCATCGTAGACGCTGACCTTGATGTCCTGCATCGGGTAGCCGGCGATGCAACCGGTTTCCATCACCTGGCGCACGCCCTTCTCGACGGCGGGGATGAACTGGTTGGGAATGGCGCCGCCGAAGATGTCGTTGGAAAACTCGAATCCCTCACCGCGCTCGAGCGGCTCGATACGCAGGTACACCTCGCCGAACTGTCCGGCACCGCCGGTCTGCTTCTTGTGGCGGTGGTGTCCTTCGGCCTTGGACTGGATGGTCTCACGGTAGGCGATCTTGGGCGGCCGGGTGTCGACCTCGACGTTGTACTTCTTCTTCAGACGTTCGAGGATGATGCGAAGGTGCATCTCGCCCATGCCGGCGATGATCATCTCACCCGTGCTCGGGTCGCGGCTGACGCGGAAGGTGGGGTCCTCTTCATCGAGGCGATGCAGGGCATCGCCGATCTTGGCCTCATCGCCGCGGCTGCGTGCGGTTACGGCCAGGCCGTACATCGGCTCGGGGAACGCACCGGAATCGAGCTTCAGATCGCCATCCTCCGCCGACTGGTGCAGGATCGCATCGTAATGAAGCTCCTCGACCTTCACGAGCGCACCGATGTCGCCGGCGATCAGCTCATCGGTTTCACGATGCTCGGCACCGTGTACCTTGTGAATGTGGGTAATGCGCAGCGGCTTCTTCGCCGTTCCCACGTAAACGGGAGTGTTCTTGTTGAGCCGGCCCTGGAAGAGTCGGAAAACGCCGAGCTTGCCGAAGCGGTCGTTGACGATCTTGAACACATGGGCGACCAGCGGCTTGTCCGGGTCGGCTTCGAGATCGACGTTCTGCTCGCCCTTGATCAGGGTCTGGGGATTGCCCTCGGCGGGGTCGGGAGCGTGGCGGAGAAGGATGTCCACCAACTCCTTCACCCCCGTCGCGGTGGACGGGGCATCATGGCGGCGGGCACTGGTGAAGCAGATGGGCACGAGGTGGCCCTCGCGAAGGGCGCGGGTGAAGGCGGCGTGCAGCTTCTCCGGTTCGACCTCGCCGGTTTCGAGATACTGCTCCATCAGCGCTTCATCGACCTCGACGACCTGATCAATGATGCGGGTATGGGCCTCTTCGACGGAGGAGAAATCGGCCTCGCCGGAGTCGGCGTCGAAGACATCGACCACACTCGTGGCCCCGCCAGCGGGCAGGTTGATCGGCAGGCACTCGGAGCCGAAGGCTTCGCGGACCTGCTCGACGAGGGTGGGCAGGTCCACGTTGTCGCCGTCGATCTTGTTGATCGCGATCATGCCGCAGAGCTTGCGGTCGCGGATGCGGTCCATCAGGCGGCGGGTCAGCGGCTCGATGCCGGTCTGGGCGTTGATCACGAGCAGGGCGGTTTCCACCGCCGGCAGCGCGGCCATGGCCAGCGGGCCGAAATCGCCGGCCCCGGGCGTGTCGATCAGGTTCAGGTGACGGCCTTGGTGGTCGGCGTGGAGGACAGTGTTGGTCAGGCTGTGGCCGTGCTCCTTCGCCTCATCGGTGTGGTCGCTGACGGTATTGCCCTTCTCGACCATGCCCGGGCTGTGCAGGGCGCCGGTGGCACAGAGGATGGCCTCGGCAAGGCTCGTCTTGCCGCTGCCACCGTGGCCGACCAGTGCGATGTTGCGAATGTCCGAAGTGGTGTAGCTTGGCATGGCACCTCCTCTGCCGCGGGGATCGTGAAGCATCAGGCGGATCGGACGAACCGGGAGTATATGAAACGGCGGATTGGTCCGAAAGTCGGCGCAGCTAGTGGCCGCCCCCGTCCCCCGGCTGCATGACACATGTCGCGGAAGGCTTTTTCACCCTCTCCCCTCGGGAGAGGGTTGGGGGAGGGCGGACTTGGTGCAAACGCCCGAATGCTTCATGGGCCATCCTTCCTGGCTCCTTCGAGGGCGGGCCCTCTGTTCAGCCACGGCACGACCGGCACGAACCTGCCCTCACCCCCGGCCCCTCTCCCGCCCCCAGAAATGGAGAAGGGGGGGGAATGCTCGGTTCGCCAGCCGCGCGAAGTGTCATGCGCCCCTCGCCCTGGGCGCATGACACGTGCCGCGGCGGGCAACCCCTCGGGGCCGCATGGCCATCGGCTGCGGACACCCCCGGAAGCCGCTGACGCAGCCAGCCAACCTTCTCTGGATACAAAGGGGCCCCGCCACACGTTTCATGCGCCCCTCGCCCTCGCTGAGGCGCAATCGGTCTTGATTGAGGGCCGGTAGGCGGTTATCCTATTGGGCACGGGCCATCGTTCATGGCCCTGATGCCCAGCCTCGAGGGGCCGGTTGCGGCCCAGACGGGATGGCTCCGGGCCGGGCGTGATGATGACACGGGGGCGGCGGCCGGGATTCGGTGCCCGGCGGCCCCGCGCATCGACGGCCTACCACTTGGAGAACCGACCATCGGCAAGCGCTTCGTCCGACCACAACAGCAGGAAACCGGCAAACGGCTCCGTATCAACGACCAGATCCGGGTTTCCCCCATCCGTCTCATCGACAAGGAAAACGAACAGCTCGGCGTCATCGAGATCGACGATGCCAAGCGCCGCGCGCGGGAGGCCGGGCTCGATCTCGTGGAGGTCGCCCCCAATTCCGATCCGCCGGTGTGCCGGATCATGGACTACGGCAAGTGGCGGTATCAGCAGCGAAAGAAAGAGCAGAAAGCACGCAGCAACACGCACACCAGCGAACTGAAGGAAGTGCGGTTGCGGCCGAAGATTGATGAGCACGACCTGTCGATCAAGCTTTCCAAGGCCCGCCATTTCCTCGAGGGAAACGACAAGGTCCAGTTCACCATGCTCTTCCGCGGCCGGGAAATGGCCCACCGGGAACTCGGCCTCGAGATCATGCATGGCGTACGGGACAAGCTCGCTGACCTTGCCAAGGTGGAATCGGAGCCGCGACAGCAGGGCCGGCGAATGACCATGGTCCTCTCCCCTGAGCGGAAGGTGCCGCCGAGGAGCAAGGGGAAAGCGGCCCCGCAGGACAAAGCTTCGACCGAGACCGGGGGGCAGCCCTCGGCCGCCCCCGCGGGTGACTCCGGGAAATCCTCCGAGGCAACGGCAGCCTCGACGCAGTCGAGCCAGTCAAGCGAGTCCGCATCACCGGCTCCGGCCTCCAGCGGCAGCCGTGACGGGCAGTGACGCGATAGCTATTTTCCCATCAGCATCGGCCGCATCGGGGCGAAGCGCGGTGGCTATGGCGTGGGCACGCGTGCCCGCGGCGGCGGCGGGGCGGGGCGCACGGGTGCATGACATGCGCCGCGGGGGATTTTTCTCCCTCTCCCCTCGGGAGAGGGCCGGGGTG
>PUNN01000310.1 GCA_003552605.1 Phycisphaeraceae bacterium | reverse complement strand
GGGCGCTGTTTCATGATGCTCAACGAGCCGGAGAACCGCCGCGGCTGGTTCCACCTGCCCGAAGACCTCGCCGCCATGGGCTGGGCGGACCTTTTCTGGCACGCCGGTGAAGCCACCATCGCCCGCTACGCCGACATCCTGTCTGCTCAGTATGCCGTGCTCGCACGCCTGGCCCGAACGGCCATGGAAGATGTACGCACGCTGCTCGACGATGCATCCCACGCTGCGGACCTCCAACTCTGCGGCCCCACCAGCGTCTACTGGCAGCCGCTCTGGGAAGCGGCAGGTGAGTATCTCGACATGCTGGACTTTCATCACTACCACCCCGACCGGAAGACCTTTCCGTCGCTTTACTCGGCGGTGGCCGCCAGTGCCCGCAAGGTGGGCCGCCAGACCGCCATCACCGAATTCAACAGATACTCCGGCGGCGTGCCGGTGGACCGCATGCTCTTCTCACTCGACAGCTCACTGGAAACCGCCCGCCTCATACAGACGGTGCTGGGCATGAACGGCACGGCCGATCCTCCGATGGCGATCGCGACTTTCTATCTCCTGCATTTCCCTTCCACGCACCGCAACTACAAGCACCTGCTTTACGGTGACATGAACATGGTCGACTGGGGTGGAACTGACCGGGCCTTGTGGAATCGTGGGAGCAAGGCACGTCATTGGGGCGAGGAGGCGTGGTATCCCAGCTTCCAGGAACAGCAGGTCCGCTTCGCGACGCCGGCCTACTTCATGTTCCGCATGCTCGCCCGCTGTGCCCGCGATGCCGCGGGCAACCCCGGTCCATTCGATGTGCTCGAGGTGGGCCTGGTGAACCCGACCAGCTCGGGCCCGCAGGACCTGCACGACCAGCTCGAGCTGTTTGCCGTGGCGCAACCGGACCGGACCATAATCAACCTGATCAACCCCACCGATCGGCCCGCCCACGGTTGCCGCCTCGACCCCGCATGGATGGAACAGCACAGCCACCGCCATGCCATCCTCCGCCAGACCAGCGCTGAGTATCGCGATCACTGCCTCGCAGGGCACGAGATGACCCACGGCCCGTTCGACTTCACCGTACCGGCCAAGGCCTTCACGCAGATCATTCTCACAAGTGAGCCGCTCGAGCAGATCAACAGCCTCGCGCTTAAGGAGCAGACCCACACCCCCGGCGACACCGCCGCGCTGTCACTCCATCAGACCACCCGCCTGCGTGCTATCGCCCACACCGCTGATCGCACAGACCTCGATGTGTCGGACTTGAACATCATCTGGACCTCGAGCGACCCCGATGTGGTGCGCGTGGAGCAGGGCGGCCTCGTCCAGCGCATCCGCGATGTGCCGGGCCCCATCACCATCCGCGCCGCCACGTGCGATGGCCATCATGCCGCCGAAATCGCAGTGAGCTAACGGCTTCCGCCCCCCCCATCACCTCTGAAGCGGTGACGCTTCGCCGCCATCCTGCGCTCCATGCTCAAAAGAAAAGCAACTTTCATGAAGATCATGTGTCAACACGCGAACCTGATAGATTCGCCATGCCCGCCCTCACCGGCGATCAGGACAATTTCACCTTGTATCCCGACCATTTCCCTGTATGCCCGTTCCGATCAGACATTGCTGCTTACCGGCCCGGCGGTTGGCATTGGCGATCCTGTTTCGTCTGGGCGCGGTGGCGTGATGGGCTGCGGCCAACTACCTGTTTGAACTGGCGCGAGAAGAACCCGACATCCGCGTACCCCAAGGCCTCGGCGATCTCACCGATCGGCAGGTCGGTGCTTTCGAGCAGCATCCGTGCCTGCTGAAGGCGTCGGAGTATCAGGTAGCGTGCCGGGGCGTGCCCGGTCATTTTGCGAAAGACGCGGCAGAACGTGCTCACCGACATGTGAGTCTGGCCGGCCATCTCAGCGAGCGTCCACCGTCGGCCGGGGCCGGCGTCGATCCGGGCAACAATACGGCTGACGCGGTCATCGGTCTCCAGTATCCCACGGCGCTGCTGCTCGTCGGCCAGTTGCAGGAGTACTTGCCAGACCGCCAGCAATGCGCGCATCCGCCCGGCCGGATCCCCCCGCGCCCAAGCCGAGACCGATACGCGGGCGCTCGCCTCAAGATAGCTCATGTCCAACACCTCGTGTGCCCGCGGTGGCAGTGCGGCATCAGCCGGCGGCTCGCTGCGAAAGTCGAAATGCACGGTGTAGACCAGGAGAGGATTGTCCGGATCGTGCCAGGCCGTGGGGGCATCGCCAGGCCTGAAGAGGAATACCACCCCGGGCCCGAGCGCCCAGTCCGCATCGCCAAGGTGCAACCCGCCCCCGCCGCGGAACACGGCCCACAGCACGAAGTGTTTCAGTCGCCCAGCACGCCAGGACCAGCGCGGTACACAGTCGAAAAACAGCGGCTCGCGGGTGATGTCGATCGGGAGCACCTCGGCCGGCATGGTCTGAATCAGCGAGGCTGGCATGTGACCAGATAGTACAAAATTTTGCCAAGCCAGTCCATACCCGCGGTCGTGGAGTGCCGTTACCATGCGCAGATGGCTGAATGGAAGGACGATGCGGACCTGTTCACGGTGGTGGAGCGAGAGCTATGCACTCCTGTGGTCGGTGATGCGCTGGATGCGCTCGGGGAATACCACCGTTTCATGCCCCAGTCAGTGCAACCCATGCGCGAGCACATGCTGGCGGTTGGCCGGGCGATGCCGGTGCGATTCGTTGACGTCGACGGCCCACAGGCACGGCCGTTCGGCCTGCTTACCGAGGCGCTTGATTCGCTATGCCCCGGTGAGGTCTTCCTCGGCACCGGCGGCGGCCGCCGCAGCGCGTACTGGGGTGAACTGCTCACCGCCGCGGCCCGCATCCGCGGCTGCCGCGGCGCGGTGATCGACGGTTTCCATCGCGACACGTGGCGGGTGCTCGAACAGGACTGGCCGGTGTTCAGCCGCGGCCGTTTTGCCCAGGACTCCTCCGTGCGTACGGCCGTGCAGGCCTACCGCTGTGCGATGGAGATCGAAGGGACGTGGGTCGAGCCTGGCGACCTGGTCTTCGGTGATCTCGATGGTGTGGTCATCGTGCCCCGGCGCATCGAACGCCAGGTGATCGAGGCCGCCCTGACCAAGGCCCGGGCCGAGAAGACTGTCCGCCGGGCGATCGAAGACGGCATGTCCAGTACGGAGGCATTTGAAACCTTTGGCATCCTTTGAGCTACACCATTCCGCCTTCCGCGTGCATCCGCAGGACAATGTCGCGGTGGCCCTGGACGACTTCCCGGCCGGCGAGCAGGTGTGCGTTCGTGGCGGCGATGGGCTGACCTTGCGCACACGGGAAAAGGTTCCGCGCGGCCACAAGGTTGCGCTTGCGGACCTGCCCGAATCTGCGCCCATCCGGCGGTATGGTCACGTGATCGGCCTGGCGACGCAGCCGATCGCCACGGGAAGTTGGGTTCACCTGCACAACTGCCGCAGTCAGTGGGATGAACGTTCGACCACGTTCGACCGCGACAGCGGCGCTGCGACGGATACTCCCTATGTCTGACACCTGGCAGGGCTGGCAACGCGATGACGGCCGTATGGGCATCCGAAATCATCTGTTGGTGGTCTACACGGTTCAGTGCAGCCAGATGGTGGCCCAGCAGATCGCCGCCGGCGAACCGAACGCGCAGGTCATTGGATTTCATGGCTGCACCGACAACGACTACGCCGTGCGATTGCTGCTGGCGCTGGCACGTCACCCGAACGTGGGTGGCGTCCTGGCGGTGGGGCTTGGCTGCGAATACGTTCGGCCGGACCTGATCGCTCAGCGCGTCGGCGAATCGGGCCGGGCCGCCGCCTGGTTCCGCATTCAGGACATCGGTGGCACTGCCGACAGCATTGCGCACGGCAAGATGTGGCTGGCTGACCTGTCCAGGCAGATGGCCGGCCAGCCGCGCGGCGAAATGACCGTAGGCGATTTGTGCATCGGGGCCGAATGTGGCGGCAGCGATTGGACCAGCGGGGTGGCGGGCAACCCCGCAGTGGGGGCGATGTTTGATCGCCTCATCGATGCCGGCGGCGCCGCCGTGGTCGAGGAAACACTCGAGATGGTGGGCTTGGCAGATGTACTCCGGCAGCGCGCCGCCACGCCCGAGGCTGCCGATGCGTTGACACAGGCCTACGAGAAGATCGAGCCCTACTGTCGGGCGACCGGGCAGTGGTCGGTCTCGCCAGGCAATTTCGCCGGCGGCCTCACCACCATCGAAGAAAAGAGCCTCGGTGCGTTCTGCAAGTCCGGCTCCAAACCCTTTCAGGGCGTATTGAAGGTCGGCCAGTCGCCTCCGGCCGGTGCGGCGGGCCTGTGGTTGCTGGACTCGGTACCGGACCTCGATGGGCCGCTCCACGGCCTTTCCAACCCTAACGACACCGAGGGGATTATCGACCTCATCGCCGCCGGCTGTCACATCGTCTGTTTTGTGACCGGCCGAGGCAGCTTGATCGGCGGACCGATTGCCCCGGTATTCAAGATCACCGGTAACAGCGACACCTTCCGGCGCCTAGCGGGCGACATCGACCACGATGCGAGCGCACTGTTAAGCGGTCAGAAGCAGATGACTGCGGTCGCCGGCGAGTTGATCGCGCAGGTCCAGCGCATTGCCGCGGGTGAGCCGACATGCGCCGAACGCCTCGGGCACCACGAATACCTGATCCCCTACAAACACCAGAACGTCACGAGGTGCTGAGCGTGAGCAATGTGTTTTCCTGTGAAGGGCGCCGGGTGCTGGTTACCGGTGGCGGCAGCGGCCTCGGGCTGGCCATGGCTCAGCGGCTGGCCGACTCAGGAGCGAAGGTGGTCCTCGCCGGACGGCGCGAGGCAGTGGTCGCCGAGGCCGCCGAATCGATCGGCCATCGCGCATCGGCCGTGGCCTGCGATATCACCGAGGGCGACTCGGCGGCGGCCCTGGTCACCCGTGCAGCCGAACTGGCTGGCGGGCCGATCGACATTCTGGTCAACAATGCCGGCGTGCACTGCAAAAAACCCGTGGCACAGACGAGCGACGCCGACTTTGCCCGCGTCATCGATACCCATGTCCAGTCTGCGTTCCGCCTGATGCGCCTCGCTCTGCCCGGCATGCAGCAGGCTGGCGGCGGGCACGTGCTGTTCATGGCCTCCATGACCAGCTTCATCGGCATGCCGCGGGTGGCGGCCTACAGCGCTGCCAAAAGCGCGTACCTCGGATTGGTGCGCAGTCTCGCGGCGGAACTGGCCACCGACGGTATCCGCGTCAACGCCATTGCACCCGGATGGATCGAATCGCCGATGCTCCGCGAGGCGCTCGCCGGTGATACCGGGCGCGAGCAGCGCATTCTCGACCGCACGCCGATGGGGCGGTTTGGGGAACCGGACGATGTTGCGTGGACGGTGGTGTGGCTCTGCTCGCCCGCGGCGAAGTTCATTACCGGCACTGTCGTCCCCGTGGACGGCGGCGCCCATATGGCGTTCTGACAAGATGAGTGAGATGAAACCAATCGCGAACTTTGCATTTGGAAACGAGGGGGAAACCGCACACATCTGGGGCTTGGGCGACAGGCCGTTGCCGTGGTTTGCCCCGGAAATGCTGCCAGCGCTGTTCGAACGCGAGCTGGTGTTCGAACAGTTGGATGTTGCCGGCGGGCAGCCCGAATGGGGCGGCGAGAAGCTGGGATGGAATTTCACGGGGCCGCAAGGGGCCTTGCGGGTCGAGTTGACACCCTTCCGCATCGCCCTGCAGCAGTGCTATCATGACAGCTTCGGCCTCTACCCGGCCGAGCCGTTCCATGCTGCGCCGGCCACCAAGCATCCAGAACGGCTGTTTGCCAGCGACGGTGTGGCGCTGTTCGCCCCGCCAGGGCGCATCGGCTTGAGGCGCGATCGACACCTTAATGTCACGCTCACCGTGGATGGTGAAAACGTACTCCAACAGCGCTGCCTGCTTGACCTCTTCCGCCACCAGATCGCCGGCAGCCCCGAGGCCAATGCCCGCGGCCAACTGCTTGGGCCGAAGGTGCAGTGTGCGCGGCTGACGATCGACACCGCTACGCGGCACCAGCGGATGATCGGGTGGGGCGGGATCACAGGCGTGGCCACGTATCGGCAGATGACCCCCGAAGCGCGGCAGGCGTGGTGGCGGCTGATCACCGAAAACAACCTGTTGATCCAGCGCGAGTACCCGACGGGTCAGCGGCTCAACGAAGCGGCGGACAACTGGGAAGACCCCGATGTGGTCATGCCCCATTACTACGGGGACAACCACCCCAACGGGGAGACCACCTGCTTCGCCTACAACGAGGCCATCCAGCGCCTCGGCGGGCAGGTCTGGTTCGAGTTCTGGAACATGCCGCGGTGGGTCGGCGAGGATCTGGTGGATCCCGACGACACCACACGAACACCCGTCGACCCTGACGCCTACGCCCGCGCCATGGTCGCTTACTGCCACGCCAGCGTGCGCGCTACGGGCTCACCGCCCCAAATGGTTGGCGTGCAGAATGAGATCTGTCAGCACCCGGATGTCGTTGCCCGGATGATTCCGGCCCTGCGCCACGCGCTCGACGAAGCGGGCTTCCAGGCAGTCCGCATCCACATGGGCAACGCCTCGACCGTCGCCGCCGGTGTCCGCCGGTTCATCCCGGCCCACCAGCGCAGCGATGAGGCATGGGCGATGATCGACTACGCGGCGGTCAACATGTACGACGGCGTCCGCATCTATCACGACCTCGATGCGTTCCGGCCCACCATTCAGAGCTTCCGCGAGGGTACGGCAGATAAGCCCATGCTCTCACCCGAGCTCTCGATCAACGCTGAGGAACTGCAGCACCCCGGGTATGCCGTCGCCGTCGCCGCAGCCCAGTTGATCCACGACAACCTGACCATCGCCGACGCCGCTGCGGTCTGCTGGTGCTGGACCCTGCTGGACGTCGAGCAGCCCAGCTACGGCTGGACGCGTTCGCTCTGCGTTCCCGACTGGTCCGATGGCGGCAGAGCCGTTCCCAGCAGTCGGCTGATGCGGGTGTTCTGCGCCTGGGCCCGGTACGTGCGCGAAGGCATGTGCCGTGTCGAGGTGAACACCGGTGACCTGGACCTGCTGGCCACGGGGTTCGTTGATGATCAGCAGCGCCGCACGCTGGTGGTGATCAACCGCTCGACCATGCCCCGCCGGATCGATCTCGGCGAGTGGTCGAACCTGCCTCGTTGGGAGCGCACCGATGCCAACCACGCCAATGTCCCGGCAGCGCTCAGCGACGGCCACCTGCCACTTCCTCCGGGCGCCATCATGACGGGCACCGATCTGGTGCCGGGCCGACTTCCCGCGAATTTTGACATCCCTTGATCGCCGCACCGTCAGCCGGCGCGGCGGTCACGCGGCTGACCGCGGTTGAAGAACATCCAGGCGAAACCATCGCGGCCACCGCTCATTCCTGCCAGGTGCCGATGAAGGCCGGACCGATCTCATAAGCGTGGATGGCATCCGATTCGGTGACGTAGCCGCCGAAGTTCGTACGCTGCCAGTTGGACACGCCGTGGGCCACGCTCCCATCGTTGCGGCCGATCGCCCCCTCACCATCCCACTGCTGTCCGTTGTACCAGTCGGGCTCGTAGCGGTGGGGGCCGCCGATGCGCCGATCACCGGCGATGACCGCCTTTGGGTTGGCCGTCGCCTGCCACTCCATGGCGCGAGCCTCTTGCTTGTCGGACAGGCCATTCCAGTTCGACCGGTTGCGCGTATTCAACACCGCATACGAAAAGTATTCCCGCCCATACTCCCTGTGATTCCAGCCGCCCTCCACATGGGCCCACTCCGGGTGCCAATCGCCGGGCTTGCCGAGGTCGTCGGCGAACACTCGCTTCTGTTCGTTGTTGTTGAACCCGTAATCGTTGCTGATCAGGCCTTCCAGAGGGCTGACGATCGCCTCCGGGGAAAGGATCTGATTGTAGAGCAGGGCTCTGAACGTGCCCGCCGGGGCAGCGCCCGCCTGACCGGGCCGGCTCCGGCCGGGATACTGATCGTTGTTGCCGCTGGCGTAGACGTGCAGCCCATGGACGACACCGCGAACCTTCGTGGCGTTCTCCATCCGCATCGCCGCCATCCTCACCTGCTGAAGCGCCGGCAGCAGCAGCGCGATCAGCAGGGCGATGATGGAGAGCACCACAAGCAGTTCAATGAGGGTAAAGGCCTTAAGCAGTGGAGCACTGAAGCGAGGCTGCTGGGGGCGTGTACGTATTCGCCGAGCATGGGCATGGAGGTTGTCTGCATGATTCATGATCGGGTGACCTCACAGCATCAGAAAAATGGGCGGCCGTCCCGGACAATTCCGGGGCGGCCGCTTTACCCATTTACCAGCATCCATGTCCGTCGGAACCGAACGATACATCGGTGCCAGTGTCGATCCGACGTTGATCCGCGACAGCCTCGCCGCCGCGATGGTCAGTTCGACCGTCGCCGCCCCAGCAGCACCAGGCCGCCGAGTCCGAGCAAGGCCAGCGATGCGGGCTCGGGAATGAGGATGAACTCGTCCAAGGTGTAGCCTTGGTCCCAGCCACCGCCTTCGTTTCTGAAATAAACGCCAGCGGCGTTGGCATTTTGCAGAACAGTCGAGGCATCTACCGTTCCGTTGGGCGCGTAGTTATCCTCTGGATCAAGCAGCGTCCATGTGTCAGCCAAAGCCGTGACGGCCGTCGTAGTGGGGTCGGCGATGACACCGTCCACATCCCATGGGTTATCGCCGACGTTGCGCTTTGTGGTCCAGAGGTCCTCGTCGCCGATGGCCCACTGTTCACCCGTGCCGTCATCGAATCTGACCGCCAACCGGGTAAAATGGGCATCAGTAGGAAACCCTCCCGCATTGTAGTGGACGCTCCGCGTCAACTCGTAGGCGCTGATGTCTGTCTCGGAAAACTCCTGGAACAGCACCGTGTGAGCGACACCATCGGTGCGGGTGAACGCATCGCGCCCGTCAAAAACGGCATGGCCAGTGTACCCGTAGAGCCGGCCGGCCTCGCCGATTCCCTCGTGTTGTTGCGGATCTTCTTCGGTGCCCGTGTAGGCAAAATACTGGGACTGAGGCGACGTCGGATCGATGTTGATGCCCGTCCAATCCTCGCGCGTATCGGTGGCGAAATCCTCGTTGATCAGCGCCGCCTCCGTGGCGGCCGGCGACAGGATCAGTCCGAGACCGAGGGCGGCGAGGGTGCCGGTCCGACCGGCGGCGTACTTCTGCGATGCGTGCTGAAACATGGCCATCTCCTTTTCAGGTGGGTTGGGACGCAACTGCGAATCACGGTAATAGAAAGATACCACACGATTAGCGAGGGGCAATGGAATCCAGCGCAAAAATATATTACTATTGCGCAAGGACATGAACGGGCCACGCGACAACCTGAAATTGATCCGCCTGCTGGCCGATCCCGGCTGGGCCTATGGCCGGGAGATCATCCTCAGCGCCGCCATGTACGGCCATCAGCACCGGCACTGGGCCCTATACGTGGAACGGGACTTCGATCCGGCGCGACCCCTGCGGGGTGAGGTGGATGGAGCCATCGCGCAGACGACGTCCTCGACGCTCGCGCGGCGGCTGGCGGCGCTGGACCTGCCTGTGGTGAACATTTCCGGTCGAGTCGCCAATGTCCCGCTGCCGAGCGTGCTTCCGGACGATCACGCCGCCGGACGGCTCGCCGCCGAGCACCTGCTTGAGCGCGGGTTCACGCACTTCGGATATGCCGCGATTCCCGGGCACGCCTACTCCGACCGGCGTCTCGCCGGATTTGCAGCCGCGGCGGGGGAGGCGGGCTTCGATGTGGCCACCTACGGCCTGTCGCCCGATGAGCACGTAGATAAAAAGGGAGGCAGGGGCAAGAAAGGTAAGACGGACAGCGGGGAGAAGGCCAGCGAGGAAAGGCGGAGGGAGTACTGGCTGGCGGAGCAGCCCAAGCCGCTGGGCCTGATGGCGTGCAACGACAACCGTGCGCGCCAGTTTGTTAACGCATGCCAGCGGATTGGCTTGCGTGTGCCGGAGGATGTGGCGCTCGTCGGTGTGGACAACGATCCGCTGCAATGTCAGACGGCGGGCCTGCCGCTGTCCAGCGTCGACCTCAACTGCGCGAAGATCGGTTATGAGGCGGCGCGGCTGCTCGATAGCCTGTTCGCCGGCGAGGCGCCGCCGCAGCAGCCGCTGCTGATCGCACCGGCGGGCGTGGTCAGTCGCCGGTCGAGCGATGTCATGGCCATCGAGGACCTCGATGTCTTGAAGGCGATGCAGTTCATCCGCGACCACGCCACGAAGCCGATCGGCGTCGAGCATGTGCTGGCGCAGGTGCCACTGAGCCGCCGGGCGCTTGAACTGCGCTTCCGTCAGGCAATCGGTCGGGGCGTACACGCACAGATCCGCCGTATGCGCATCCGCCATGCTCAGCGGCTGTTGATCGAGTCGGACCTGGCGGTCGGGCGCATCGCCGAACTGTGCGGTTTCACCGAACCCTACTACTTCTCGATCGCATTCCGCCGCGAAACCGGTATGACCCCACGCGCCTATCGCCAGCAGCAGCGGTGCGGTTAGGTTAACGCAGTGGGGTTTGCAGCAGGAAGGAAAAGACCTCGACGTTGACCCGATCCCTTACGTTGTATCGCCATCCGCTCGCCACCCCGATCGCCCGCCTCCGTTGCCCGATTCGCCAAGGTTCGGGGGCAAGAATGCTTTGGAAGTCGCGCCGGAACAAGCCACTCCACCATCCCGTTGGGAAGCCGCAAGCCATTAAGGCATGCCGATACCCTCCGGGCTCGCGCCACTCGGCCACGGGGGAGCAGGCCCTCAATTCCCGGAAGTACCCGAAGTTAGGTGACGCCGAAAGGCTGCTGCGATTTCCAGCAGGTTCCGGGCATTGCTGCCCGACGCGGGCAGGTTCGCTAAGTCTTTGCGATCGGCGAAGTTATAGTGAATGGGCCCGGGAGGATTTGAACCTCCGACCTCACGCTTATCAGGCGTGCGCTCTGACCAACTGAGCTACGAGCCCGCCCGGGCCGTCCACCATGGGACGGGATGGGCAATATAGGCTCGACCGTCGGGGCGATCAAGCGGGCGGGCGCGTGGTCCAGGGCAAACGCATGTACCTTGGGTGGCATGGTCAGCAGCCGTCTTC
>PUNN01000268.1 GCA_003552605.1 Phycisphaeraceae bacterium | reverse complement strand
GGTCAGCGGCTGTCCGCAGCCGATGGCCATGACGGCCTGTGATTGGGGGTTCGCCGCATGGCCATCAGCCGAAGACGGCTGCTGACCATGCCACCCAAGCTACATGCGTTCGCCCTGCCCGTCCCGGGTGGACGCCTCAGCCTGCTTCGAGGGCGCTACAATCCGGCGACCGATGTGGCGGCACTCGTCACATGGAGCGTTGCTCGATCGGGGCGTATCCCGGCCATTGCCCTGAGGATGGATTCGATGAACCAGCCTGCGCCTGAACTCGCCCAACTGCCTGTTGTCGACAGCCCGGACATTCACCGCGGCGGGGGTGGCCCCGAAGCGCGCACCCCGCCCGGGCAGGTGCTTACCCGCAAGTGGCCGGTGCTGCACTACGGCCGTGTCCCGCCCATTGCGCCGGAGGACTGGTCGCTTCGCATCTACGGCCTGGTGGAGCATCCGGTCACGCTTGATCTCGAGCAGTTCAGTGAATTGCCGCGAGCGAACCTGCGATGCGATATCCACTGCGTGACCCACTGGTCGCGGCTGGACAACCTCTTTACCGGGGTGCTCACCCGGACGCTGCGCGACCTGGTGCGGCCGCTTCCCGGGGCGCGGTTTGTGATCGAGCACGCAGCGAGCGATCCCGGCGGTGACTGGACGACGAACCTGCCCATCGACGACTTCTTCGCCGAGGATTGCCTGCTTGCCACCCATCATGATGGCCAGCCACTCACGCCCGAGCACGGTGCTCCGGTTCGTGCGGTGGTCCCGCGGCTGTACTTCTGGAAAGGGGCGAAATGGATCACCGGCATTGAACTGGTTGCCGAGGATCGTCCCGGGTTCTGGGAGCGCAACGGCTATCACATGTACGGTGACCCCTGGCGGGAGCAGCGGTTCGCGTGGTGAACATGGGGCGGTTTCGTAGCCGTGTTGAACGGTCCCGCCGCCCCGCAGCAGCCCGAACTGGATGTGGGGCGAGGGATACGGTCAAGCGACGCTCAGGCGCCATCTGCCCAGCGCCGGGCGCTGCTTCGCCTCTCTTGTCACCTTCGCGCTACAGCGTTCGGGGTGTTCGAGGGGCGCATATACTTGCCGTGGCACCACTTTGGACCTACCTTGCCAACGGCTCCGGATTGCCCCCGGACGGCCCCCGGATAGCCCCCGGAAATCCACACCCCCCCTGGAGTTCTGCCGATGAGCCTGCCTATCGCCCTCCAACTCTATACCGTGCGTGATGCGCTCAAGGAAGATTTCGAAGGCACGCTCGCGACGGTCGCCGAGATCGGCTACCGCTTTGTCGAGTTTGCCGGGTTCTACAACCGAAGCCCCGAACAGGTGCTCGAGATATGTTCACGCCTCGGCCTGAAGGGGTGCGCTTCCCACCACGGGGTCAAGGAATTCGAAAGCGGGATTGACGGGCTGATCGAAACCGCGGGGAAGCTGGGCTATGAGTATCTCTCGCTTGCTTTTCTGCCCAAGGAGTGGCGGTCGGTGGAAGGCTACGGCAAGGTCGCCGCGATTCTGCGACAGGCGGGCAAGGAGGCGAGCGAGCATGGCATCAGTTTGCTGTATCACAACCATGACTTCGAGCTCGAGCCGCTGGAGAATGGCCGGACGGGGATGGACATCCTCGCCTCGGAACTCGAAGGGGCCAACGTGGGCTTCGAACTGGACCTGTGCTGGGTTCAACTTGCCGGGCATGACCCGGAGGAGTGGGTCCGTCGCCTCGCCGGCCGGTTGCCGATCCTTCATGTCAAGGATGCACCTGAGCCGGACGATGACAGCGGCCGCCGGTTTACCGAAGTCGGCACCGGGGCGGTGAACCTTGGCGGCGCACTCAAGGGCGCATCCGGTGCCGGGGTGCATTACCTCGTGGTCGAACAGGATGCCGACTGGCAGGGCTCACCGCTGAACTCGGCCCGGGAGAGTTACGTCAACCTCGTCACCATGCTTCAGCGTATTGGCACGGCACCTTGTTGATTGGGCAGGGGGGGCGTACGACCAATAATCGCAATTAATTTGTTGTTTTTATGCGCATTCGCGTGTCGCTGCATCAAATCCCCATCTAGACGCGTTGCCCCGTGAGCATGCCCGGGCCGCGACCGCGGCCGTGCCGTCCATGGGCGATGGCACAGGGATATTGAACGAGGTGGCGGCCGGTGGGCCGGTCCCGGACAAGGGGTACGCATTGTTCATGCAACTAGCTGAGCAGAAACGGGTTGTGACCGCTACGGGCGCCGCCGCGCTCGTCTTCATGGCTTTTGCTCTTGCAGCATGCGGCACCGATGGTCCCTCGGACCCGGAGGTGGCTCGCTACGTGCGGCAGCTTTCAGAGATGAACGCCGAGGCCCGCGTGGACGCCGCGCGCAGGCTTGGCCGTCTCGGCGATGCCGAGGCGGTGCCGGCCCTTCGCCGCGCCACTGAAGATGCGCGACCGGACGTGCGAACCGAGGCGGCAAGGGCACTTGGAAGGCTCGGTCACCCTGATGCGATCGATTCGCTCGCCGCCCTGCTCGATGGTCGCGAGTGGCAGCAGCGCCGCGCTGCGGCCGAAGCCATCGGCCGGATCGGCGATGCGCGCGGCGTGCGGCCGCTGATCGAGGCACTCGGCGACAGCTCGCCCTCGGTCGCTTTGGTGGCGGCATCAGCCCTGGTAAAAATCGGCGAGCCCTCGATCGGTCCGCTCATCGAGCTGCTGGACGAGCAGGAATTGGATGAGGATAAACTCCGGCATGCCACGTATGCCCTGGGCGAACTCGGTGACGATCGCGCTGTGGAGGCGCTGCTGGAGCAGTTGGCTGGGCGTGAGAGCCGGCGGATCAAGGCCGCGATCGCCGAGGCACTTGGCCGGATCGGGTCGGCCGACGTCGTGCAATCGCTGGTGGCGTTGCTCGAGGCCATGAGCGAGCGCGACATCGAGGAGGTCGATGGTGAAGACCGCGACCGCAATGAGCCGGTTCGCATCGCCGCGCGGCGGGCGCTGGCCCGCACCGGGCCGCCCGCGGCTGAGTCCCTGGCCGAGGCCTTTGCCGGGGAAGGCAGCGAGCAATTCCGCCTCGAGGTGCTCGAGGCCCTCAGCGGTATCGACCACCCGGCGCGAACCGAGGCGTTCATCAAGGCACTTGTGGACAGCGAGCGGGATGTGCGACGTGCCGCTGAACAGTTGCTCGATGATGATACCGATCGTCGCCGCGCCATCCTCGAACCAGCCCGGCTTGCCGTGCTGCTGGAAAGTGAGCGGGACGATGTGCAACGCGAGGCGGCCCGGCGGCTGGAGGCGGTCGCTGATGAATCCGTGGTCGATGACTTGATCGCAGCGCTGGACGCAGCGGGGGATGAGGTCCGCACTTCGCTGGCCCATGCCCTGGCGCGGATTGATACCGATGCAGCGACCGAGGCACTCGCCGACCTGCTGGACGATGCTGCTGAGACGGTGCAGTTTGCCGCGGCGAGGGCGCTGGCGCGACGGGGTGATGACCGGGCGGTGGGAATGTTGAAGGATATGGCCCGGCTCGCCCATCCGGACCGCGTGGATGACCTTGACAGTGATGAGCGTGATCGCGTCCGCGAGGCGATCGCTGCGCTTGGCCGGCTGGGTGATGAAGACGCCGTCTCGGTCCTGGAGCCTGTGCTCGAAGTGAATCATCGCGGCCTTCGTACGTCGGCGATCGATGCGCTGAAGCAGATCGAAGCGGAAAGTGCCCTCGATGCCATCGCCACGCTGCTTGAAGATGCACCGGAGGAGGTCCGGCTCCGCGCCGCACATGCCCTGGCCGACCGCGGTGACCGCCGCGCCACCCCGGTGATGGTCGATCTTGTCAAAAAAGCCCATCCCGATCCGGACAATGACGATGACAGTATTCCCGGAAGCGTTCGCGACACCGCCCGGGAAGGGATCGATGCGCTGGTCAAGCTGGGCGATCCTGATGGCTTTGATGCCATCGTGCCGCTGTTGAAGCGCTACTCCTGGGGCGACCAGGGCCTCCGCACCGCCGCCATCCGGGCGCTGGTCGACATCGACCCCGACCGCGCGGTCGAGCCGATCTATGAAGAACTCAAACTCACCGAGTGGCAGGCGGAAGGTTCACTCGAGGCGATGTGCCGGGTGGCGGGGCGGCTGAAGGATCCGAAGATCGCCGATGCGTTGATCGACTGGCTTCAGGATCCACCGCCGTATGAGGACATCCCCCGTGCCTCCGATATCCGTCGAGCGGCGGCGGCGAGCCTGGTGGATATGGGGGAAATTGCCGTTGACTCGCTGATCGAGCGGATGACCGATCCACGCGTGCGCGAGGGGACGGTGGGATTGGTTCTGGCCGAGATCGGTGAGCCGGCACTCGATCCACTGCTCGAGGCGCTTGGGGATGTTGATGCTGAGCGTCGCCGCCATGCCGCGTGGGCACTTGGCCACATGGGCAATGAACAAGCCGTCGAGCCATTGCTGGAACTGCTGAAGGATGATTCCGACTCCGCCGTGCAGGGTGCGGCGGCGTGGGCCCTGGGGCGGCTGCGCGATCCGAGGGCACTGGAGCCGCTGCTGGCTATGGTGGAGGCTGATTCGGACCGCCTTCGCGGCGAAGTGGTCGGGGCCATTGGGCGACTGCGCAAGCCCGAGGCACTCGATCCACTGGTTGCCGCACTGGATGATTCGGCCCCGCAGGTGCGCCTTGCCGCGGCGAGGGGCCTCGGGGTACTGGGTGATCGCCGGGCGATCGAAGCGTTACGCTCGGCCAAGGAGGACGATGACCACCGCGTTGCCGCGGCGGCGAGATCGTCTTTGTCCGCCCTCGGCGCAAGGTGAATGGAAGCGGCCCCGCCTGAGCGGTGTTCACATCGTGCAAGGGGCGTTGAAGCGAGGTTGGGAAAGCGGGAATCGCACCGGGGGAGTGACTGGTCAGAGGGCGGATTGCACCGCCGTGGAGTCCAACGACCTTCGGCGGCAATAACGCCGGTGACCGCGGCGTTGGGCATTGAATACCGCCACCCCCGTTGGCAAGGAGAACTACCGTGCATTCGAATAATTGCAAGTTTCGCTCACCTGAAAGATGGACTGCTCCGGTATGTGTGGTACTGGGGCTGATCCTGATCCTTACCAGTAACCCCGCCTTCGCGCAAGACATGCCCGAGGAGCCGATGGCGCCGCAGGCCGCGCTCGAGGAAGTCGAGCGACGGGCCGATGAGCCGTTCTCGATCGCCGCGGCGTGGGAAACGCTTCAGCGGCGATTCGAGGCGGGCGGCACGACGATGTGGTTCCTGCTGTTCCTCTCGGTGCTGAGCCTCGCGTTCGTGCTCGAGCGGTTCGTCCGGCTCCGCCGCGGCAAGATCGCGCCGCCGGGTATGGCCGACCGCCTGCTGAGGATGTGGCAGCAGAACGATGTCGAAGGCATCCGCAAGCTCTGCCATCGCCGCCGCCGCAGCACGCTCGGGAAGGTGGCGATCTTTGCTTTCGAGAACCGCGACCGGCCACATGAGCAGGTGAATGCGGCCCTCGGGGACATCGCGCAGCGCGACATCAGCAAGCACCAGATGCTGGCCTACCCGCTGGCCGCGATCGCGACGCTCTCGCCACTGCTGGGCCTGTTCGGCACGATCATCGGCATGATCGACTCGTTCGAAGTGGTGGCCATTGCCGGCTCGCTGGGTGATCCGCGGATGCTGGCCGGCGGCATCTCGAAGGCACTGGTGACCACGGCATTCGGGCTGTTTATCGCCATCCCGACGCTCTTTTTCTTCCACACGTTCCGCTTGCGGACCAATTTCCTGGCCACCGTGCTCGAGCAGGACACCAGCGCGCTGACCAACGCCTGGCTGCTCAATGCCCGTGAGAACGGCGCGGCGGCGGGCAGCACCGCAGCCGGCCAGCAGAAGGGGGCAGGCCATGAGGGTTAACAAGGACCTGTTCGACGGTGCCGGTGAGATTCACATGGCGCCGCTGATCGATGCGGTGTTTCTGCTGCTGATATTCTTTCTCGTTGCGGCGACGCTGAAGCAGCCTCATCCGCAGCTCGATATCGAGTTGCCCGAGTCAGCCGCCGCGGCCGAGACCCCGGATGAGCCGTCGATGACGATCATCGACCTCACCCGCGATGGCGAGTTCTACATCGACGGCGAGCAGATGACCGCCGAAAGCCTCCGCCGCACGCTGCGCGAGCATGCCAGTGAAGACCCCAATCGCATCGTCCGCATCGATGGGGACGGCGGCGCGGCGTACCAGCACCTGATCCATCTTGTCGACCTGCTCCAGTTTGAGGGGTTGACCGATGTCCGGCTCCGCTCACGCGATGGCGGTGACTGAGCAGGAAGGAACACTTATGAGCGCGCGCCGTAAACAGAGGGCTACGAAACCAGAATCCGGCGAGAACGCCCCCCGGGAGGGCGGGGCCATCCGAGGCGTGGTTGATGCCATTACCGCGCGCCTTGCCGGCTGGGCGAGCTTCTGGATCATCGCTTCGATCCTCGCCCACATCGTGCTCATCGGGGCGGTGGTGTACTACACGCCCCTGCGCGAGTGGTTCTTTGCCGAGCCGGATCCGGACACGATCACCGATATCGAAGGTTCGCGGATCGCCCGCGCCGCCGAGGAACTGCTCAGGATCAACACCGAAGACTTGCGAGATGCCGTGGCAAGGCAGCAGGAAGCGCTTGACCGCATCGATCAGGTCACCGAGCGCCGCCATGACCGCCTTGTCCGCCAGGTCAGCCGGCTGCGTGATGAGGGCCGGGACCTTCCGGATGTCGAGCCGTTGGGCGAGGTAAGCGACGATGAAGCGGAACTGGATTATCGCCTTGGTGATAAGGACTTTCTCGAGCTTTACGACCTTGCCCGGCAACTCGATCGGGCCACCTATGCCGCGTACCGGCGCCTCCGTGCGGTCGAATTGTCCCGCATCCAGGAACTGCCGCTGACCGAAGCACACGAGGTGACCGACCTTGCCGTGCCCGATCGACTCGAGATCGAGGCGGACATCTTCAGGGCCCGCATCACCCGTGCCCGGCCGCCGCAATTGCCGGCCATCGAGCGGTTGAAGCAGCTTGGCTCAGAGCATGAGGTCAGTGTGCCGAGCCTGGGCGAGCTGAAGCAGCAGTTCAGGGCCGAAGATGGCCGCCTGCCCGAGCTCGAGGAAGTCCTGGAGGCGATCCGCGAGGCCGGGGGCGAGCCGCCCTCGCTTGCCCGGATCGAGGACGAAGTCGCCGATGCCCTCCGCCCCAACGTTGAGCAGCTCACGGGTGAGATCCACAAGGCCCGTGGTGAAGTGTCGATGATGCTTGCCGATGCGCGGCGGATGCTCGACCTCGCTGAGGGCATCGCCACCGACAGCCCGGCGGTGACGCTTGTCGGTGGCGGCGGCGCCGTGGCCGAAACGGCCGGTGATGGCGATGGCTGGGGCTCACCCTATGGCCCGCCACTGGAGCCGCGTGACTTGTTCCCGGGGGCGCGCGAAACGGAAATCGATCCCGATGCCTTCGATCCACCCCCGGCACGAAAGCTCAAGCAGGGCGGCATCGCTACTGATTTCGCCTTCATTGATTCCTGGTACATCATCGGCCCGTTCCCCAACCCCGACCGCGACCATATCGACACCCCCTTCCCACCCGAGTCGGTGATCGACCTCGACGAGGTGTACGTCGGCCGCGATGGGCGGGAATTGCGATGGCGATACCGCCAGTCCAACAACCTGCTGATCGTGCCCCACGATGTGACCACCTACGCCATCTGGTACCTGTTCACGGAGGTCTATGTCGATGAAGCCCAGACCCGGTTGGCGCTGGTCGGCAGCGATGACTACAGCCGCATCTGGGTGAATGGTGAACAACAGTTCGAGACCGAGCTTCAGCCCCACCACTGGATCCCCGACCGGGATGTGGCCGAGCTGGAATTTCGTCCGGGCTACAACCAGGTGCTGGTGAAACTCGAAAATGCCGGTGGCACCACGGGCTTCTCACTGGCGCTGTTTCTGGAAGACATCAGCCCGTGATCGCGCCGATGCGGCGGTGTCCATCGGCGCTTTGCTGCGATGCGGGGCAGGGTTGGCGGGTACCCGGCGCGGAAGGCCGTGGGGTGGCGGACACGCGCCGCGAAAAGATGGTCAGGGGTGGCATGGTCAGCAGCCGTCTTCGGCTGATGGCCATGATGGGAACCCCCGGGCATGTGCCCGCATGGCCATCGGCTGCGGACACCCCCGGAAGCCGCTGACCATGCCACCCGGTTTCGCGTCTACATGCGTTCGCCCTGGGTGCAAACGCACGGTTCTCGACGTGTGCTCCGGCACGAAACACGCTCTTTTGCCCTTGATGGGAAGGCCCCCTCGGCCCCGAAAACCGCCGTCGACATCCTATCCGGCTCCGCGCCAGGAAGTGATAAGCGAGTTTTTTTGTGAAAAATATGCCTCCGGGCCTTGGCAAGGCCCGGATAACTTGTAGAATACGGGTGGAAGCCGCATCAGCCGCGTGCTTCCATGCCCGGCCACGGATGGTCGGCCGTGATCGCCTCGGCGATCGCGCGGGCAACTCCAGTCCGTTCAGGCAAGGAGGCTCCCATGTCTTCACGTTTCCAGCCGTTCAATCCCGCTGATTCCACCGACGAGATCACCTGGCTCGATCAACCCCGCATGCAGGAGGTCGATGGCGACGATGGCGATGCCCCGCGCAATGGCAGCGGGGCGGACGGCCAGTCTGACGATCAGGCCGTGGAAATCCCGCTGCCCATGCGGACGATCCTCCGCCAGTTCGGCGAGGCGTTCGATGATCGCGTGGCACCCATCATCGGCCCCGTGCGGCATGCCGCGGAGGTGCTTGCCAAGGCCCCGGAAGAACTCGAGGCACGGCAACTGCTGCCGGAACTGCGAGACCTGATGCACCAGTTCCAGCAGCTTTCGGACAAGATCGCCGAGCAGCAGGCATACGTGCTGATCTTCGGCCCGCTCAAGAGCGGCAAGTCCACGTTCATGAACGCCATCTGTGCCGCCTACGTCAGCGAGGTCACCGCGCTGCCGGCCTATCCCTGCATGGTGAACGTGACCCACGCCGCTGAAAGCGAGTTCATCGTCACACATTACGATGGCTCCACCGAGCGCTTCGCTGAGCGTGATGCGCTGCATCGGGCAGTCGAGCAGGCGCACCAGGACCTGACCGATGCCATGCGGCGCCATGAGGCCGAGGGCATCGCCTTCGACCCGGCGGTGCATATGCCCGCGGCCATCCGTCGGATCGAGCTTCGACTGCCCACCGGCGATCTCGCCGAATCCGGCGCTGTGCTTGTGGATACGCCCGGTCTCTACAGCCGGATGAAGTTCGGCTACGACCGCATGACGCGCGATTTCCGCAACGCCGCGGCCTGCGCCATCTTCATCGTCAAGACCGACAACCTGTTCCTTGAGCAGGTTTTCGAGGAGTTCCAGGAACTGCTGGACCTGTTCAGCCGCATCTTCCTGGTGGTGAACCTCGATTCGTCCAAGCGCGATCTGGCGCCCGACGGCACGCTCAAGCCCAGCCTCGAGCACGAGGACCCGCAACGGATCATCCGCGCCTTCGAAGACCTCGCCATGACGGCACCGCTGAAGGAGGCCGCCGAGGCAGGCAGACTGGGCATTTATCCAGTTGACCTGCTCCAGGCTGCCAGCCGCCGCATTCGCAGCGCCGAGGATGAAATTGCATCCGGCAGTGCCGATGACACCCGTGATGGTGATGCCGACGAAATAGAGGCTGGGGAGCAGCGCCCGCATGATGCCGAGTTCGACCGGCTGCTGACCGACCTGACCGAGTATCTCAACAGCAACGAGTATCTCAAGGCGTTTCTCACCGACAGCCTCCGCCGCAGCCAGACCCTTCTCGGTGAGGTGGCGCAACTGGTCTCGCATGCTTCGGTCGACCGGCTCGAGACGCACCTGGCCCAGCTTCAGCGGCAGCGCCAGGCGCTTGAGAGTCAGCAGGCGGCGATTGACCGGCTCAGCGCCATCGATTGGGCCGATCACGCCGAGGCGCTAACCAGCGCCGTGCGGTCGCTGGTGCATGAGCGGGCGCTTCAGTGGCGGCAGTCGACCCGGCACGCGCTGACCGGTGCGATTGAAAGCTGGTTCCAGGATGATGCGAGCCTGGCAGCGCTTGATCGAAAGGGGCTGCGCGGGCTGCTCGATGGTGTGCGGGACCGGTTCCTCTCGCTGCTCAACGAGCAGATCAAGACGGTGCTGGCCGACCTGCCGCGCACGCTCGACTTGCCGGAGCAGGTGGGCAGCGACCTGAAGACAGCCGGCGTCGACCTGGCCGCCATGGCACGACAGGCGACGGATGACCTCGCCGCGGACGATGCCCTCTCGCTGCCTGACCGGGTACTCGATGTCAAGAGCATCCCCGTACGGCGGCGGTTCTGGGACTGGCTGCTGCTGCGCTCTGCCGGCCGCATCCGCACGGCAACGCTCGGCCCCGATGCCGAGCCCGACCGCGCGATCCCGGCGCAGACCAAGGCCCGGCGGCTGGGCGATCCCGCCCGCGCCGCGATGAACGCGCAGGCCCACGAGCGGCTTGAACAGATGCTGCGCCAGGCCTCCAACCGCTTTGTCAAGCGCATCGTTGATCAGTTCATCGAAGCGCTCAGCGAGGGGCTCGCCACCACGCTCGCCGGTGAACGCTCGGCGGTAACGCAGCAACTGCATCAACGCCATCGCCAGATCGAGCAGACCCAGAAGGTCTCCGACAGCCTCACCGACCTCGGCCAGGCGGCCATTGCCACGGCCACCTCGGTCCAGACGCTACAGCAACGGTTCGGCCTCGAGCAGGGCACCACAGAGCAGACCCCGCTGGCCATCGGCGAAGTTCCGGATGATCCGGCCGCTTCAGATGCTGACGGCGACAACGGCCGGGAGAACACATTCCATCGCCCGCAAACCCCGATGGAAGCTGAAGCCTCCGGGGTCAGCAGCGGCAATGGAGAACATTGAGCGAAGCAGGGCGTTGCCTCGTTCACCAACGGGAGCATGGCAAATGTGGCGGGGTCTCTTTGTAGCCAGAGAAGGTGGGGTGGCATGGTCAGCGGGCTTCCGGGGGTCTTCAGCCCGATGGCCATGCGGCCCCCAGGGTTCAGGACGCCCCGAGCGCCTTGCGGCCTCGCATGGCCATCGGGCTGAAGCCCCCCGGAAAGCCCGCTGGGGCCTCTGAAAAACCTCGT
>PUNN01000483.1 GCA_003552605.1 Phycisphaeraceae bacterium | reverse complement strand
CAGCCGATGGCCATGACGGCCTGTGATTGGGGGTTCGCCGCATGGCCATCAGCCGCCCCCGGAAAGACGGCTGCTGACCATGCCACCCAAGCTACATGCGTTCGCCCTGGGGCTGGCATGATCATCGGGCTTTCCGGGGGTCTTCAGCCCGGTGGCCATGCGAGACTGCAAGGCGCTCGGGGCGTCCTGAACCCTGGGGGCCGCATGGCCATCGGCTGCGGACACCCCCAGAAGCCGCTGACGCAGCCAGCCAACCTTCTCTGGCTAAAAAGGGACCCGCGATTCGTGTCATGCTCCCGGACCGAACGCGTGCAACTCCGCTGGTTACATCGCGTTTGCCCTTCTTCCGCCCTGGCACTTCGTCGCAGGCGCTTCACCAAGATGAAGTCTGTCGGCCCGGCCACCCGGCCGGGTCCTGCCCGAAATACCCCTTCAGCACCTCGTACAAGCGCGGATGGCTGCGCTGCATCCGTCCTGGCTGCTCAAAGAAGCACTCGGTGGCCACGGCGAAGAACTCGCCCGGGTCCATCTTGCCGTAGCGATTTAACAGTGTTGCCAGGCCCGCCTCGCTCGCCTGGCGCAGGCGGTGGTATTCCTCGGTCATCACCGACTGCCACATTTCCAGTTCCTTGCGGCTGCCCAGCGGGGGTGTGCCGTTGACGAGCCCCTCTTCCATGTCGAGAAAGTGGGCAAACTCGTGGAGGACCACGTTTCGGCCATCGCGGGCATTGCGTCCGCCGCGGACCACATCCTCCCATGAGAGCAGGACGGGGCCGTTGAAGACTGCCGTTCCCGCCGCGGGCACCGGCTCTTCGTGGACGACCGCCCCTTCGTGCCGATGCTGGGGCAACAGGTAGGCTTGCGGGTAAACCAGGATCGAACGCACCTGCGAGAAGTAGTCGTGGTCCGGGATGCCCAGCAGCAGCAGGCAGGCCTGCGAGGCGATTGCGAGGCGGACCTCTTCGCCCACCTCCATACCTGCGCAGCCCTCCCAATGCCGTTCGGCAGCGAAAACGCGCATCACTTTCAGCAGCTTCGTCTGATCCGCCTCACTCAACAGGTTGAACAAACCGAAGTTGCGCGCGATCAGCTCCGGCCAGTGGGCAGGGATGGGCCGCGCCAGCAGCCGGCGGCGTCGCCACTGTCGAAAGAGCGTCAGAAAAGGCATGACCGGCTCCCGCGAGCGGTCTTGCCGCTCCGACATATCCTCGCCGCCGCGGTGAGGAGGGTCAACGCCGCACCCCCTCGCCCCGGCGAGGTGCCATCTCCTGCTCCGTTCCGGATGATGAGCGGTTATGATGGACGTGCCCCCGTTTGGGCCAACCCGCCGCCGCGGCCAAGAGACCATCCCCATGACACGCAGTCTGCAACCCATTGCGATCGACGGTGCCGAGCCGATCTTCACCAGCCCGCCCCCGGGCCCCCTGCACGGGGTGCTCGAGATCGGTCAGGCCGAGGCTGATGCCGTCAACCACGTGCTCCAGCGGAAGACGATGTTCCGCTTTCTCAACAAGCCGGAGGTGAGCGAATCTGCCCACCTTGAAGCGCGTTACCGCGAGATGACGGGGCAGCCGTATGCCCTTGCAATCGGGGGTGGGGGGACCGGCTCGCTGATCTGCGGCCTCGTGGGCCTGGGCATCGGCAGCGGGGATGAGGTGATCGTCCCCGGGTACACTTACATTGCGACCGCCGCGGCGTGCCTCAGTGTCGGGGCCATCCCCATCCTCGCCGAGATCGATCAGTCGCTGACGCTCGATCCGGCAGATGTGGAGCGCAAGATCACCGAGCACACCCGCGCCATCATCCCCGTCCACATGCGCGGTTCGGTCGCCAACATGGATGCGGTCATGGAGATCGCCGACCGGTATGGGATTGCTGTGCTCGAGGATGTGGCGCAGGCCAACGGTGCTACCTTCCACGGGCATTGGGCCGGTGCCATCGGCCATGCCGGGGCATTCTCGCTTCAACATTACAAGCTGATCACCGCCAGCGAAGGGGGACTTCTGATCACCGCCGATGAACAGGTCTACAAGCGGGCCGCGATCAAGCATGATTCGGCCATGCAGTTCTGGGCCGATGATGCGACCTGGCCCGCATTCGCCGGCGAGAATTACCGCATGTGCGAGCTGCGTGCGGCCCTGGCGCTGGCCCAACTCGATCGCCTGCCCGGGATTCTCGAGCGCACGCGGCCGGTGAAAGCGGCACTGCTCGAGCGCACCCGACATCTCGATCGCCTTTCGCAGCAGACGCTGCACTGTGCCGAGGGAGATTGCGGCATCACGTTCGCCCTCTTTGCCCGCTCGACGGAGGCCGCCCAGCAGTTCAGCGAAGCACTTGCCGCCGAGGGGTTGCCCAACGCGACGATCTACAATCATCAGATTCCCGACCGACATATCTACCGGGCGTGGGACTACGTGCTCGAGAAGCGCACAAGCGATCCCACCGGCTGGCCGTGGACGGCTGCGCCGCGGAAGATCGAATACGATCCCGGTATGCTCCCGCAGACACTCGATGTGCTGGGCCGATGTGTCGCCATCGCCATCAATCAGCAGTGGCAGGATGAGCATGTGGACTTGGCCGTCCGCGCCATCACCCGTGTGCACGATGCACTCGCTGAGCGAGGCCTCCTCTGATCGGCTTCTGCAACTGCCGTGCGGAACGCACCACTGCGCCACCCGAGGACGACTTATGAGCTGGAGTCACCATGCAAGAGCAACCCGATGTACTGTTGATCAGCACCGACCACTGGCCGGCTTCGCTACTGGGCTGTGCCGGCCACCCCACCATCCTCACTCCCACGCTCGACCAACTCGCCGCGAGCGGCCGCCGCTTCACGAACTGCTACAGCGAATGCCCTGTCTGCATTCCCGCACGTCGGACGCTGATGACCGGCCTTTCAGCGCGCACCCACGGTGATCGGGTTTATCGGGATCGGCTCGAGATGCCCGACCCCGCCCACTACCCGACGCTGGCGCAGACCTTCCGCAACCACGGTTACCAGGCCGTGGCCGTGGGCAAGATGCACGTGTATCCGCAGCGCAACCGCATCGGCTTCGATGATGTGATCCTCTCGGAGGAGGGGCGTGTCCAGTTCGGTGTGGTCGATGACTACGAGCTGTTTCTCGGTGACCGCGGCTATCCCGGCGCCTACATGGCCCACGGCATGGGCAACAACAATTACGAGACACGCCCGTGGCATCTGCCCGATGACACCCATGTGACCGAATGGGCCACGCGGCAGATGGCCAGACAGATCGCTCGGAGGGACCCGACTCGCCCGGCGTTCTGGTATCTGTCCTACGTCCATCCTCATCCCCCGTTGACCCCGCTCCAGACGTTTCTGGACATGTACGATCCATCTTCGATTGATGAGCCCGAATCCGGGCACTGGTCGCGCGATCCGGAGAGGACACCCTACCCCATCTGGTTGCGCCAGCAGAGAAGCCGGCACATCGATCCGCGGCTGACCCGTTGTGCCCGTCGTGCCTTTTATGCGCTGTGCACACACATTGACTACCAGCTTCGCATCATCCTCGGCACGCTGCGCGAGCATGGGCGGCTTCAGAACACGATCATCGCCTTCACGAGCGATCACGGCGACATGCTGGGCAACCACGGGCTCTGGGCCAAGCGGTTCATGTACGAAGACTCAGCCGGGGTGCCGCTGATCCTGCTCGGCGCCGAGGGCAATGGCGGCCACGAGCGGGTCGGCTGCGGCGCGGTGGACGACCAGCTCGTGGGCTGGCAGGACATCATGCCTACTCTGCTCGACCTGGCCGGTCTGCCCGTGCCGGCATCGTGTGAAGGCCAGTCTGCCGTGGGCGAGCAGCGGCGACAGCACCTGTATGGTGAGATTGATGAGGCCGCGGCGGCATCGCGGATGATCCGCGATCAGCGATACAAGCTGATCTATTACCCCATGGGCAACCGATTGCAACTGTTCGATATCGAGGCCGACCCGCGTGAGTTCCACGATCTTTCGGAAAGCCCAGAGCACGCCGAGATCCGCGACCAGCTCAGCAGCCTGCTCATCGAGCAGTTGTACGGTGATGACCTTGACTGGGTCGAGGATGGACGGCTCGTCGGTCTTCCCGAACCGGAGCGCAGCGTGCCCCGGCGCGACCGCCGCGCACTCGATGGGCAGCGTGGCCTGCACTGGCCTCCGCCGCCCGGGCAACGGTGAGCGGGGCTCGCGAGTAAGCGGCCATCGTCCGGCCTGGCCGGGATTGGAGCGGGGGGGCGATGCCCCATCGCCGGCCCTGCGGAGTGAGAAGGGCGGTTATTGGTCATTGCGTGAAGCGCATTCCCGCGGGCACCCACCGTGGCGTGGCGATGGTCCCGTGGCGCGGTCTTTGGAGCGCCGCCGCATTGGCACGAGGCTGTAGCGCACGATGCACCACAGTGCGTGCAGCCCATCGCGCCAGGTGATTTTCTTTCCTTCGGCGTAACGGCGTGGATGAAAGCGGATCGGCACTTCGCGAATGCGCAGCGGCCCGCCCTCGGGGCGATTGAGCCTGCTTGATTTCACCGTCAACTCGATTTCCACGCCGAAGCCGGGCTCGGCGATGTCAAGGGCGGTGATGACTTCGCGGCGAAATACCTTGTAACCTGTCTCCACATCCGTCAGGCTCATCCGCGTCCAAAGGTTGCAGGCAAGCGTGATCAGGCGGTTGGCCAATCGCTGCCAGAGAAATCCCGCAACGGCATTGCCTGAAAAACGCGACCCGTAAACCACATCCGCGTGGCCATCGAGCAGCGGCCCGATCAGCGCGGAGTAATCGGCCGGGTCATATTCGAGATCGGCATCCTGAAACAGGATCACCCGGCCCGTCGCAGCGGTGAGCCCCGTCGACAGGGCGGCCCCCTTGCCCCGGTTGCGATCGTGAGAAAGCACCATCACATCCGGCCGCGCGGCCCACCGGGCGAGCACCGCCGCAGTGTCATCGGTCGAGCCATCGTCGACGATGATGATCTGCTTGGCGATGTCGACCCGATCGACCCGCTCAAGGAGTTCAGGCAGGGTGGCCTGTTCGTTGTAGACTGGAATAATGACCGAAAGTACCGGGCAATTCTGGTGCGGTTCGACGTCATCCATCATGCAATCCCGAGAAACGGTTCTCCGCGCAAACAGTCCGCACCCACGCGGCACCGCGCCGGGTGCCGGGAGGCATCAGGATAGCATGCCATGCGATGGCCGCAGCTTCTGGTAGGAGCCGGGTTGGTGGCTGGCAAAGGAGCAAGCAACGTGTGGGCGTTCGAGCAATGACCGTGGCTCCGTTTCAAGCATCGGGAATCAAGAGGTGCCGGGTATCGGGATGAAGCCGCGGGCGAGGGGCCCGGCCCTGACAGCAGGCCGTTGGAGCGTTACAGGAGGTGAGCAGCACAGGAGACCGCCATTGGCGCTGAGTACCGCCCACCGCGGGGCCCGGAGTCTGGGGCGCATGGCACTGGGCACGGGCTCCCTTTGCACCAGAGAAGGCTGGCTGGCTGAGTCAACGGCTTCCGGGGGTGTCCGCAGCCGATGGCCATGCGGCCGCAAGGGTTCCAGGCGCCCCGAGCACCCCGCGGACTCGCATGGCCATCGGGCTGAAGACCCCCGGGAGGCCCCCCCGACACAGCAAGCCATGATCGACTTTCCGCATCGCGCGTCATGCACCCCAGGGTCTGGGCCACGACGCTTGCGGCTTGCCATCGGACCATCAACACCTTAAATTGCCCATTCCGCTGCGGATTGTGGCCGCCTGCTGGCCGGGCCGCCCGCCCCGTGGGGAGTGATTGTGTGACCTTGAGACTTTTTCTGCCCTGACCCGCCTCGCGGCGGAGGAGATGCTGAAGATGAGTGCCAAGTCAGACCTGCCCAACGCCGTTGTCGCTCAATCCGGCGGCCCTTCGGCCGTGATCAACCAGTCAATGGTTGGTGTTGTCGAGCGGCTTCGCGAAAGCGGGACCGTCGGCCGCATCCTCGGTGCCCGACATGCCGTGCGCGGCATCATCAACAACGACTTCATCGAGCTCCAGGAGGTGGCACAGGATAAACTCGATCGGATCGCGCAGACGCCCTCCTCGGCGCTCGGCACCTCGCGCGACAAGCCCGACCGGAATTACTGCGAGAAGATTTTCAAGGTTTTCGAGCAGAACAATGTCCGTTCGTTCTACTACATCGGTGGCAACGACTCTTCGGACACCTGCCGCATCATCAACGAGCTTGCCCGCGAGGCCGGCTACGATCTCGGCGCGTATCACGTGCCCAAGACGATCGACAACGACCTTGCCGAGAACGATCACACGCCCGGCTTCGGCTCGGCGGCCAAGTTCGTGGCGCAGGCGTTCATGGGCGACAATCTCGATAACGCCGCGCTGCCCGGCATCAAGATCAACATCGTGATGGGCCGGCATGCCGGCTTCCTCACTGCGGCATCAATGCTCGGCCGCCGAAGCGAAGCCGATGGCCCGCACCTGATCTACGTGCCCGAGGTTGCGTTCGATGTCGAACAGTTCCTTGCCAACGTGGACCGGATTACCGGGAAGCGAGGCCGCTGTTTGATCGCCGTGAGTGAGGGTGTTCACGATGCCGATGGCACCCCCATTGCCGTCAAACTCGCCGAACAGAGTGGGGGCGAAGTCGAGCGGGATGCCCATGGCAACGTGCAGTTATCGGGCTCGGGTGTGCTCGGGGACTTTCTCTCGAAACTGATCCGTGAGAAGCTCGGGGCCAAACGGGTTCGCGCGGACACCTTCGGCTACCTCCAGCGCAGCTTTGTCGGGTGTACCTCCGCTTCCGATGCGCAGGAAGCCCGGGATGTTGGCCGCGAGGCGGTGAAGATGGCGCTCGAGGGTCATCGTGACGGGTCGGTGGCCATCGTGCGAAAGAGCGATAACCCCTACACCGTGACGTATAAGCGTGTCGAGCTGAGTGATGTGGCGGCCAAGACGCGAACGCTCGATACGAAATACGTGGTCGACGGGTGCGACATCGACTCGCGCCTGCGGACCTACCTTGCGCCGCTTGCCGGTGAGTTGCCGGTAATCGAGACGTTCTGAACAGACGCCCTGCCTCCATCGCCGTGCCGCAGCGGGATGATCGGGAGCCATCGGATGAGTGAAGGCAGAGCCGACGCGGTGACGCTGGTGACGGGCGCGGCGGGTTTTATCGGTTCAGCAGTGACCGATCAGCTTCTTGCCGAAGGCCGCCGCGTGGTCGGGATGGACAATTTCTGCGACTTCTACAACCGCACCGCCAAGGAGCGCAACCTCGCAAACGCCCGCGGCCTGCCCGGGTTCGATCTTATCGAGGCCGACATCCGCAACCGTGAGGCCGTTCTTGATGCGTTTCGCAAATACCAGCCTGAGACGGTGATTCACCTCGCGGCAATGGCAGGGGTGCGGCCGAGCATCGAAGACCCTGCGCTCTACACGGCGGTCAACCTCGATGGCACGGTGAACCTGCTCGATGCGGCGGTGGAAAACGGCAGCCGTCGATTCCTGTTTGCCTCAAGTTCCAGCGTCTACGGCAACAATGAGAAGGTGCCGTTCGCTGAAGATGACCCGGTCGACCATCCCATCAGTCCTTATGCTGCGACCAAAAAGGCGGGTGAGCTGATCTGCCACGCGTATCACCACATTCACAGTCTGCCGATCTTCTGCCTGCGCTTTTTCACTGTCTTTGGACCACGACAGCGGCCGGACCTGGCAATCAGCAAGTTCCTGCATCTCGTCTCGCGGGGTGAAACCATTCCCATGTTCGGCGATGGTTCGAGCAGCCGGGATTACACCTTCATCGAAGACATCGTCGATGGGGTGCTCCGTGCGATGCAGTCCTGTGGCGACCCGGCCCTGCCCGGCTATCGCGTCTATAACCTCGGCGGCAGCGAACCGGTCAGCCTGAAGCAGATGATCGATACCATCGGACAGGTCGTCGGCCGAGAGCCCAGCATTGACCGTCGCCCCATGCAACCGGGCGATGTGGACCGTACCTGGGCCGACCTGTCGCGCAGCCGCAATGAGCTTGGCTACGAACCACACACAAGCCTGCACGAGGGGATCAAACGGCAGTGGGCATGGATCCGGGAGACGGGGCAGATCGACACCTGACGACTTCAAGCCCTCACTGAGGCAGTATCTCTACCCACCCTGATTCGTATCAAGCGGCGCGAGCATAAGGTTACGGTATACCTCAACTCCCCTGCGGATCGCGTCCAGTTCGACCCATTCTTCCGGCGTATGAGCCGGCATCGGGTCACCGGGGCCGATGACGATGGCGGGCAGTCCCGCAGCGGCAAGGGGGCCGGCATGTGTGCAGAAGGGGGCGCCGAACGGGGCGGTCGGCAGTTGGTGGGCGGACAGGACGCCGCTGACGAGAGGCACGAGCGGGGCGCTTGCTTCATCCGGCAGGCTCGGGCCGAGTCGCGTGCGGTGGGCTTCGACTTCGAGGTGTGAATCCTGCCTGCGCGCCTCATCGAGGGCGGTTTCGAACATCCGGTCATCAGCCGCCGGGTCTTCACCGGGCACGAGGCGGCGGTCGAGTTCGATCTCACATCGGGCGGCGATGATGTTGGCCTGCGTGCCGCCGTGGATGGTGTTGATGCTCGCCGCGGCCCCGCCGGTCAGCGGGTGCGTGGCGTCGATGCGGCCGATGTAATGCTGCTCAATGGCCGCAATGACCTGCACCATCGCACTGATGGCATTACGTCCCATTTCCGGCACCGCCGAGTGCGCGGCATCGCCTCGGGTGATGACCTTGCGGCGTAGCACCCCGTTGTGGGCGGTGAGCATGCGCAGCCATGTGGGCTCCCCGACGATCACCCCCCTCACCTGCCAGCCGAGCGCGGGCAGGTGTTGCTCGATAAAGGCGTGGATACCGGCCATGGCGATCTCTTCATCCACAGAGAAGAGCAGGGCGATATTGTGTGCCGGCTTCAATTCGCGATCATGGACAAGGCTGCGTAGTGCCCAAAGCATCGCAGCGCCGGTGCCCTTGGTGTCGCAGGCACCGCGGCCGTAGAGGCGGCCATCGGCGATCACCCCGCCGAACGAGTCAATGGTCATGCCCTCGGTGCTCACGGTGTCCATGTGGCTGTCGAAGACCAACCAGGGGGCGGAGGGGTCCACGGTATAGGTGAACAGCAGGTTATCGGCCCTCGATGGCACTGCCAGTCGCTGCACCGCGAGCCCCCAGCCGCGGCCACAGGCTTCCAGAAAGGCACCCAATTCGCCCTCGGCATCCTCGCGGCCGCTGATGGCGGCGTTCACAGAGTCGGTCCGCACCATGTGCTGGAGCAGTTCATCGACGGTTTCGGGAATGGCGGGGTGGGCAGGCATGGTTGCTGGGGTCCGGTCTGCGTGTTGTCTGGATGGCCGGGGCCATGTTATCCGATGAAACAGTCGGACAGGGCGGGCATGCCGCCTGCTATAGACTGGCTCGGTACCGCTCATCGTGAGGGTACGGTCAAGGACTGCCAATGAACATCCCCCTCTGCCGCCCCTGTGTGGATGATGCCGAAGTCGACGCCGTGGCCGAGGTGCTGCGCGGCGGGTGGTATGCCCACGGGGCAGCGAATACCGCCTTCGAGCAGGCCTTCACGGAACTACTCGGGGTCGAATGCGCGGTCTCGCTCAACTCCTGCACCTCGGCGCTGTTTCTCGCCCTCATGGCCAACCGCATCCGCGGCGAGGTGATCGTTCCCGCCTTCACGTGGGTCGCCACGGCCAACGCCGTGGTCACCGCCGGGGCGACACCGGTTTTCGCCGACATCGAGCCGGACGGCCGGATGCTTGATCCGGATGCGGTCGAAGCTGCGATCACGCCGCGCACCGAGGCCATCATCGCCGTGCACTATGCGGGGCAGTGTGCCAACATGTGGCGGCTGACCGACATCGCCCGGCGTCACCGCCTGTTGCTGATCGAGGACTCGGCCGAGACGCTTGGTGCCACCCACCACGGCCGGCAGGCCGGAGCGTTCGGCATCGGGTGTTTCTCGTTCTTTCCGACGAAGAACATCACGACGGGAGAGGGGGGCATGCTGACATGCCATGATGCGGACCTCGCATCGCAGGTGCGCACCCTCGCGAGCCACGGTGTGACCACGAGCACGCTGGAACGGGAAAGGCACCGATCGCCCTGGGCCAAACAGGCGGCGATGGCGGGGTTCAACTTCAGAATGAGCAATATCCTCGCTGCCATCGGCGTGCAGCAGATGAAGAAGCTGTCCGGGATGAACAGGGCCCGGCAACGCCTGGCGTTGCATTATGCGCAGCGACTTGCTGGCTGTGAGGCGGTCACCGTTCCTGCCGTGCTCGCGGGTAATACCCACGTCTATCAGATGTACACACTCTTGGTCTGTGCCGATCGGCGCGATAAACTGGTCGCCGCGCTGAACGCGCAGGGGATCGGCGCCTCGGTGCATTTTGCACCGCCGGTGCATCGCCATCCGGCGTATCAGGGCCTTGCACCGGACCACCCTTTGCCGGTGACCGAGGATGTCGCCGCGCGGTCCGTGACGCTGCCGATCTACCCCGGCATGACGGTGGCGCAGGCCGATACGGTGGCCGATGCAGTCCTGGCCCACCTTGAAAATGGAGACTGAAAGACGATGCACATCGTATACATGGCCAAGGGCGCCCGTGGCGTGGCATGTCTGGACCACATGCTCCGGTCGGGCTACGCGCCGGTGGCGGTGGTGCATGCCGCGGACCCGGTCGAGCCGGAGTTGGCGACGCTGGTTTGCGAATGTGGGGCCACACTGATCAACGGTGTGCGGCCACGCGAGCGGGCATTCGTCGAGCATGTGGCCGGCTTCGAGCCGGACTTGCTGATCATGGCCGGCTACAACCGGATTATCGGGCGGGAATTGCTGAGCGTGCCGCGCCACGGGGTGCTCAACCTGCATGGTGGGCGGGTGCCAGGGTATCGTGGGGCGGCGCCGATCAACTGGCAGATCATCAACGGTGAGATGGAGGGGGCCTGCACCGTGCTGTACGCCGAGGAGGGCGTGGACACCGGGCCGGTGCTGGATGAGGCGCGTTACCCGATCGGTCCCAATGAGGATGCCGCGCAGGTCCTTCAGCGCACCATCGAGTTGTTTCCACCACTCCTGGTCGGCGTGCTTGATCAGTTCGCCGCCGGAAGCCCCCCGCCCGGTCGCGCCCAGAAGCGCGATGTCGGTACCTGGTGGTGCCGGCGGTTTCCCGAGGATGGCCTGAT
>PUNN01000175.1 GCA_003552605.1 Phycisphaeraceae bacterium | reverse complement strand
GCCGTGCCGACCACCTCCCGCCGTGTGCGCGCGATGTTGTCACCCGTGGCCGCGAGCACCTGCACCTGACAGCCGGAACGACGGCCGATCTCCTCGAGCAGCACCACATCCGTGAAGTGTTCCACGGCGATGGTCAGCCATCCCTCGGCTGCCGCCACTGGCAGCAGGTTGTGCTTTTCGATGAACGAGCCGGGCAGGCATTCAAGCGCCTCCGGCTGGACCATCGCGGCGGTCAACTCGACGTAGGGAAGGTTCAGCGACCGGGCGACCGCAGCGACCATATCCTCAGCACGTACGAGCTCGAGCTCGATCAGCACCTCACCGAGCAGTCTGTCCGGCGCCACCTCCTTCTGATGTTTCAGTGCCGATGCAAGCTGCTTCTCGGTGAGCAGCCCCTGCTCGCACAACATCTGCCCGAGACGCTGGTTGCGCTTCGGCTGCATGATGCCACCGTTGTCCATCTCTTCACTGCTCATCCTGAATTCCTGCCCCTCCAGCCGGCTGCCGCCATGGCACACTCACCATTGATCGTGCAAGTTCACCGATGGTCCGATCTTCAGCTTCACCTCCACATCTTCCTTCTCGACCACGATCCGGTCCGAAGCGATGCGCTTGAGTCGGAACCCATCGATCTCATCCCCCTGCCGCCAGAGCCGGCCGTTGATCAGCGCACGTGGTGGCCGGTCAAACAGAATCCCCCCCAGGCGCAACGAACGCTGGGCTTCACGTTCAATGGCCGCTGCATCCGGCAGGGATGCTTCTTCCGGCTCCTCCTCCTTGTCTTCCGGCCCCTCCGGCTCCTTGCCGACATCTTCGTCGATCGACTCAAAGGCACGTTTCAGCGAAAAGGGATCGCTTTGCACCTCCACCGGCCATGTCACCTCGAATCGTGCCAACGCTTCCAGGCCAGGTTCTCCCTCCCGGTCGTCCGTCGACCGATCCACCCCTTCCTGCCGCTCGATGGAACTGGAAGATTCGATCGCCGTCGCTGTCCCCGGTCCATCACCGAGCAGGCGCACCACGGCCAGCACCCCGGCCACCACGAGCAGGCCGGCCAGTGTGTAATACTGCCGGCGCTGCTTGGCCTGCATTGCCTCTTTGCCGGGATCACGCACCATCAGCGCTGCTCCTTGTCACGGCGTGCGAAGGTCAGCAGCTTCGCGGACACCATCACCTCATCGCTCAGTGAGCGGCCCTCGCGATTGATCGTGAGCTGCTCAACGCGGACCAGCCGGTCATAATCCTGCAAACGACTCATCAACTCGAACGTGTCGGCATACGATCCTTTGAACGACAGGCTCAGCGGAATCTGCTTCAACACCCCTTCCTGTCGGGTGTTGCCGCTTGTCAACGAGCGGTTGCTGAGTTCAAGGTCATGGAGGTCGGCGCTGAGTGTCCGCATCAGTGATCCCACCCCCTCCTCGATCCCCAGCACCGCCTCGCGATGGGCAAGCTTGTCCCGCAACTCGGCAACCTCATCCTCGAGTCCGGTGTCCACAAGTTGAGATTCAAGCGTCACCCGCTCCTTATCAAGTGCAGTGATACGCTGGTTCCGGGTGTCGAGCGCACTCAGGTGCAGCCACAGGCCGCCACCGAGCACCACCACCGCGGCCGCCGCAATCACAAGATGCCGGTAGTTGAAATTCACCGCAGTTACATCCTTTCCCCGGTCGATGTCGCCGCGCGGCGGATCAGGGGGATATCCACCGTGATTCTGAATTGATGCGCCGCCTGGCCATGCATCGTGACCTCGCGGCTGTCTACCGCCCGGGCATTATGAAACAGCCAGTGGCTGTTGAGCGCCTCGACCATGTCGGGAGCGGCCACACCATCAGCAGCCACACCGTCGATCTGAACCCGCATTGGCTTCAACGAAAAAGGCTCCCCACCCCGATCGTTGCGACCGTTGGCATCGGCCACCACCTCGAGCAGCATCGGCAATGGGGACTCGATCTGCACATTCCACAACGTGGCGTTTCCAGGTTGAAGCTGCTCAATCAGGGCAAGAACCGCCGCGGCCGGCACCGGCCCTTCCAGCCGGTCGAGCAGGGCGATGTCCCGTTCAAGCTCATCCCGCTCCGCCTCGAGTGATCGCAACGCTTCCACCTGCTCGCGCAGGGGGTCAACCTGCGCCTCGGCCGAGGCGATCTGCCCATCGAGGCTCCGCACCTGCATCAGTCCCACGATGAACCACACCAGCACACCGGCTGCGGCCACACTCAGAAGTGCAAACTGCACCACACGGCGGCGCCGCCGGGCGCGGGTGAGCAGAAGGGATTCAGGCAGAAGATTGATCCGCTTCATGCCGCCACCTCCGGCTGGGCTGCAAGCAGGTGCTCATGCCCATAAAGCGCCAGGCCAACCGGAAGCAGCCACACATCCGAAATGCCATCGCCACCCTCACTCGAAGCGAGGTCGGCCACCATCGGCGAGAGCAGATCGCCCACAGGGTGAAACTCGATATTGGAGGCGCGGTCGAGGGCCTGCACGAGCGCGTCCTGCAATGTCCCTCCCCCGACGATGCAGCCTCGTCTCGCCTGAAACGCAGTCAGCCTCGCCTGGTTGAGATAGTGCAGGCAGAGTGACACACCATGGCTCAACTCGGAGGCATACAGCACCGCCGCCTCCTGTAGCGCTTCCCCGGCCTGCTGGTCGAGCGAAGCATCGCTTTCCGCCGTGCCCATCAAGGACCCTGTCGGGCACTCACCTTCAAGCGTGGCCATCAACATGGCCTGGCGATGGGCATCGAGTTCAACGCGGTCTCCGGTCAGCTCGAGAATCCGCATGCGCCCGCCCGGCAGTGAACGGATAAATCGCGGCATGCCTTCGCAGGCGATGGTCAGGTTCGCACTCGATGCAGCGAGATCGATGATCAATGTGGGGGCCGTACCGTGGCTGGTCAACGGCAGCCTCGCCGCGCCTGCCCCGCGCGTCTGCTCTACAGCAGATGAAGCGGTCGCATCATCGTCGCCACATGCCCCCCCTTGCCCGTTCAACAGGCAGCGGGCGAGCGCGGCGGGCTCTGCATCAATGGCGATGGGGTGAAGCCCCACCGCCTCAAGCATGGCCACGTGGGCATCGACATCCGCCCCCGCCGCCGCCACCGCCACGACCTCACGGCGGCGTTTGCCTGATTCAACCACCTGGCCGACATCGAAATACTCCGCCCGCACACGCTCGACCTTGCCATCAAGCTCGCGGGCAGCGCGATGCTGCACCGCCGAGGCGAGTTCCCCATCCGGCATCGGTGCGAGCCGCAGGTGCCGATAATGCATCTGCATCGGCGGCAGGCAGGACACGGTCTGGCATCCGGTGAAACCCGCCCCGGTGAAAGCCTGCTTCATCGCCGCGGCCGCCGCCGCGCGCCACGCTTCCCGCGGCTCGCCCTGACCGGCCGATCCGGCCTGCACCTCGGGCATTTGAATCGGGGCACTGCTGCGCACGATCGAAAAACCGCCTCCCCCGGCTGGCCGCAACTGGGCCAGCCGGACAACCTTCTCGCCCATGGCACAGCCGATCGGCCACGTTCCGCTTTTGAACCATCGTGCGAGCACCATCAGTCCTCCGCCAAATCCGCCCCGGCGGCCCACGGTCGCGAACACCGCGGCGGACCACCCCCTCCCGACGCCCCAATCGGGGCCATGCCGTCGCCCACCCGCAAATGCCAATACCTCACCGGGCGACACCAGAGCCGGGTCTGCCTCCTCATACAAGAGTCACACATCACCGCGGCCGTGGCATGGGCGGGGTATCCAGCCAGATCATCGGACCGCAGTCGCAAGGACTTGATGCCTGATCCACCGGGCAGCAAAAAGCCCTCACACGATATTTGACACCTCTTAAGCCAGCCCGATGCGACCCACCCGCCATGCCACTGGCAATGCCGCATTTCGTTGTGGACCAACGGCCCTCCCAGGCTCAAGGCCCTCGCGGCCCTGTCCGATGCAGAAGCAGCGCGGGCAGGTGCGGCGATGGGCCGATATCTGATGTCGGTCCACCCCCAGCCACCGCTGAAGCACGCACCGCCCGGCCTGGCACGGCCGCGGATGCCATGGCGGCGGTTCGCCCCCCCGGCCATCTTGGCATCCCCCATCGCCGAAGACAGTGACACACCGGACCAGGTTGCACCACGAGGAATGCTCATGTCATCGACACCCGCCACAAGCAACCTGACCACCACGCACACCAGCGCAACCAACGGCGGGCGGCCGAGTGGGGGAGATGGCGGGACCGAGGAGATGGAAACAATCTTCATCACCCGCGCGGCCATTCTTGACCTCGAGAAACAGGTCACCGGATACGAGCTTCGCTTTCCTGCCACTTCAATCGCGCGGGGGGGGGAAGAAGGGACTGATGAGCAACGCACCGAAGCCACCCGCCGCGCTATCCATGATGCGCTGCACGTGGTCGGTCTCGATGTGCTGCTTGGTGGCAAGCCACTCCACCTGCCGGTCACCCCGCAGATCATGATTGATGAGAGCTATATCGTCCTGCCGCCGGCAAACACCGTGCTTGGCATCGGCGGCGTGGCCGACCCGACGACCGATCTGCTCGAGGCATGCCGCAAGGCACGGCGTGCCGGCTACACCCTCGCCGTGACCCATCACCCCGCACAACCACCGGCCCCGGGCTTGATGGAACTGGCCGACATGGTGCGCATCGATATGCAGCCGCTCGAAGGAGCGCCGGACGGGGCGGACTTGGCCTTGCCGACGGGGCATACCGCCTGGCCACCAGACAACTGCCGGGCACTGATCGAACAGACCACCGGTCACGGTGTCACGCTGATGGCTTGCGGCATCGAGACACAGGATGACTTCCAACGTGCTGTAAGAATCGGTTTCGACCGGGTCCAGGGGGCTTTCTTCCAGAAGCCCGAACGCATCGCCGGCCGGCCGTTGACCGGTGCCAACGCGATACGGATGGAATTGCTGGCCGAACTTGGCAAGGCGGAACTCGACTTCGAGCGGATCGAAACGGTCATCAAGCGCGACACCGCACTGTGCTATACGTTGCTGAAATACCTCAACAGCGCTGCACTGGGCATCCGCAACCGCATCACCTCCATCCACCAGGCACTGGTGCTTCTCGGGGAACGGCCGCTGCGGCGGTGGGGTGCATTGGTGGCGATCACGGCGATGAGCAGTGACAAGCCGGCGGAACTGCTCGTTACTTCGCTCGTGCGGGCCCGATTCTGCGAGCGGCTCGGCCGGATGCACGGCCTTGATGAGCACGGACTGGACCTGTTCCTGATCGGCCTGCTCTCATCACTCGATGCCCTTCTGGACATGCCCATGGAACAGGCCCTCGCCTCGCTGCCGGTCAACGAGCCGGTGCGCGAGGTCCTGCTGGGACATCACGATGGCCCGCTCAGCCGCGTTTACGCCCTGACCAGTGCCAGTGAGCGCGGCGCGTGGGGCACCGTCAGCGGCCTGTGTGCCCAGATGAACATCGTCCATCACGAGGTGGTCATGCTCTATTACGATACCCTGCGCTGGGTCCACGGCCTCTACCGCTCCGCGGCCTGAGCAACGGTGATAAACCGTGCCAGTCGCGACGTCTGCATGGCCTGTGCCACGCATTTTGCCCCTCAGCCTTCCGAAATACGCATCTCTAATGCCCGGGGTTTCAACCACATGGCAGATGCGCCGATGGTTCCGCCGTCAGCAGGCCACCGGTGAATCGTAAGGATACCAGCATGAGTGTTGTGCTTGAACACTGTTGAGGGGTGACCATGAAAGCGAAGGGGTCGAAAACACCCAGGATCATTGATCGCGTAAAACTATCGACGCAACAATATCATGATCTGGTCAGGGATGTCGATCAAGGGGTGCAACCACCAGCAGGCCCCGACAAGCGGATCGAACCACGGTTTCCTTACCTTGTCGAAGGGGGCATCATCATCCAGGTCAATCACCCGGGTGGCAGTATTGCCAATTACCTCGTGCGGCCCCGGACGATCAGCCATCGCGGCATCAGCTTCTTTCACGGCGCCTTTCTTCACGATGAGACGCCTTGCCGCTTCTTCCTCAAGACGCGAGCCGGTGAAGCGGTCCTGCGCGAGGGGTTTACCGTGCATTGCCGGCACATCGCACGTGGATTGCACGAGGTGGGGGCATCGTTCTCAGATGCGATCACGCTCGACCCGTTCATCAAGGAACCGGCGCACATGACAACCGCCTCCGCCGCACGCCCCCGCTTCCAAGGGCGACTGCTGTGCATCGAACCGATCGACACCGACCGGCGGCTGTTGAGCTTCCAGGCGGGCCAGCTCGGTGTCGAGGTGGTGGAGACAGCGGACCCCACGCGGGGCCCGGACATGGTGCGAAAGGGACACTTCGACATGGTGATCATCGCCGACCCCGCCTCAGCCGCTGGGCCCGTTTCGATACTGACCCGTGGCGACCTCGCCATGGCCATACGCGAAAGCGGCTTCACCGGCCCCCTTGTGCAGTGGGGACCGGGCGATGACACGGCTGAAACCGCCGGCGTCGAACCGGCCGGCCCCGTTGCGGCCCTGCCTAAGCCTTTCGACATCGAGCAGGTCCAACAGCTTTTCCAGGCTCACCTGTCCGCAGAAGGCCACGCCAGCGAACCCGAGCCACTGGAAAGCACCCACTGGCAGGACCCCACCATGCAGCCGATGCTGCTCAATTATCTCGAGTCGCTCGAAGAGCAGATGTTGCAGATCGAGAAGCTGCTCGGACCGGATTCCCGCGGCGAGCTTGGCCGCCTCGTGACACAGCTTGGCCGCAGCGCGGCCTCCTATGGCTACCCCTCAATCTTCCAAGCCGCCAATGCGGTACTGACTGCGATCGATGGTGGCGACGGCCCGGAAACCGACCGCTGCACCCGGACGCTTCTGGAACTGTGTGCCGCCGCCTGCCATTACCGGGCGCATCTCAACTACGCCGCGGCGTGAATAGCAGTCGCAAAGCAATCGCAATATCGGCTCTCCGGGGCCTACACGTCAATGGCTCCAGTGATCCCACTGCGGCCGGCCGACGGCAATGCTGCGGTGAGTCAGCGCCCCGGGCCCACCGGCATGGTTGGCATGGGAAGAAAAGATGTTGTCGTATTCGGTCCAGATGCCACCGTAGCGTGTGGTCTGCTCGTAATCGCCAAAACTCACGCTCCCATCGCCCCGGCCGAAGTGGCCTTCCCATGCCTCACCATCGTACCAGGTGGGGTCCGCACCCACACCGTGCCAAAAGATCATCCCCGCATCCCGATCCCCGGCAAGGATGGCCTGGCTGCCTGCTGAAGTGCGCCACTCGGCGCGGCGGGCATCGCGATAGGTCTCACCACCGAGATCGTTGCTGTTCATCCATTGCAGGGCCAGCAATGCATAGGAGTAGTTGTGCCGGCCGAAGTCCTGTATGTCGTTTCCTTCGAAGACTTCCCGTTTGGGGTCGCGTCTATGAGGTTCAGCCTCCCAATCCTCATCGTAATCATGGCGGTACTCGAAAGGACTGATCAGGGCAGCAGGATCGGTATAGCGGCCCTCGACCAACTCCCAGTACCGCCGCTGCGTGTTCATACCCGCCTCGCGCCCAGCAAGGCCAAACCTCCCTCGCCCGGTGTTGATGAAATTGCCCCGGCTGTTGTAGCCCACGAAATAGCCGTTGTTGTCCGCCCCTTGGGCGTGAAGGGCTTGAAGCAGGCTCCGCACGTTGGACGCATTGACCGCGCGCATCGCATTCTCACGCACCGCCTGAAGCGCCGGCAGCAACAGGGCAATCAGCAGCGCGATGATCGAAATGACCACCAGCAACTCGATCAGGGTGAATGCACCCGGGCGCGGCCGCCACATCGTCGTTCCACTCTTGGCCATGGTCGAATTCTCCTTTCAGAGCGTACCCCCACTGCCAGCCCCCGGAATCAGCCCCCAATACTACGAATGCTAACCCTGCTCGGCTCGCCACACGCGGGACTGCAAAACCCCTAGGCGTGGCAAAAAAGTTTCGTTGCTCAGTCAGACGATGCGTTCTCTTCTTTATGGCAAAGGCGCCCCCCACCGGGGGGCGCCTCGAATGTCGCCTGTGCTTCGATGGCCCTGATGTCGCCAGCCAGCGACACGGCGGTTCGCGTCGGACAACAAGGGCCGTCGAAGGCTCTAGCTTCTACGGCGTCGAAGCAGAACAAGCCCTCCGAGGCCCAGCAGCGCCAGGCTAGCCGGCTCGGGGATCACCGTGAAGCTGTCGATCTGTGTCGCATGGTCAGCCATCCAACTCTGACCCTCGAAGGCGGAGTAATAGCCGACGCCCGTTACGTTCGCGAGCACGCTCGAGGTATCTACTTCTGCGCCGGGTCCGGCCAGCAGGTCATCGGGGTCCAGCGACCTGAACGTCAGATCATCTAGCCCCCACTGACCGGGTATCGGGGATGACTCACCTGTGCTGGTGCGGATGGAATCGTCCGACACCGCATATCTGGCATCCCCATTGTCCTCGTAGATCACCAGCATCGAAACGGCAACCGCGGCCCTGTTGGCACCAATCCCAGTGGTCTGAAGTTCCCAACCCGACAAGTCCATCGCATCGCTGATATCCACCCACCCGATGGCCGCCTGGTCTCCGCTCGTATCGGTGTGATGTGGGCGCCAGCGCATCACACCGTCATGGGGGCCGAAATTGAACTGAGTACCTGGGCCTACCCAGCCCTGCGAGCCCACACCATCCGTGGTCGATTCGGTACTGAACTCCCACTCGCCCACCTGATCTGAATCGGTGAAATCGTAGTCGATCAATGCGCCATCGGCCGGCAGGGAAAGCAACAACGCCGACGCCGAAGCCATCCAGAACGGTAAACACTTAGTCATCGGTCAATCTCCTTCAAAAGACTCCTGTCGTGGCTGGGGCCGTACGTGACCCCAACTCTATGCTGGAAGCATACCCCACATTCCGCCCATTGGCTATAGCGGATTTGGGATGAATATTTTACAGATATGGGACGCCTGCGGTGAAGCCGCAAGAGCCCCTGGCGGCTGCTCGGACGGGCACCCACCGATGCGGCCGGCCTGACCGGGCTCGCCGAACGGGAGGTGGATGAGATGGTCGTTCGCGTGGCACTGAGCGAGTCCCCGCGGGGTTACCTTGACTCGACAGCGCAATTCGCACCCAAGCCCACTTCAGGGGAGCAATCAGCGCGAGCGCATGCAGGTGCCAATTTGGCAGGCCGCATCGGCGGCTTCCGGGGTGGCCGCAGCCGATGGCCATGACGGCCCGCGGCGGATGTTCACTCCATGGCCATCAGCCACAGGGGACACACGGCCGCGGACCATGCCACTTTCCATGTACCGGGCCCACCTCACACCGACGCCGCGGCGTACACAGCGCCGCAAAGCGATCGCGAGACCCGCTTCCGGGGGGCGACAACTTTCCGATTCCAGTCGCCCTTACCAGTGGTCCCACTGCGGCCGGTCCACCGCAATGCCGCGATGAATCAGGCCGCCCACGCCCTCAGCGCCACGCTGCCGTGTGTTGAAGATGTTGTCTTCCTCGCTGAGGATACCATCGTAACGCGTCCGCTGGATGTAATGGCCGATCGTCACCACACTGCCATCGTTGCGGCCGAACGCACTTTCCCAGTCCTCGCCGTCATACCACTGGGGGTTGCCTCCGCCCGCGTGTGGATTGGTTGCGAAATTCCGGTGCCCGGCAATGATCGCCTCGCTGTTGTAGGTATTGCTCCACTCGTTAACACGCGCCTGTCGCATCTCCTCCGTCTCCTCGGCACTGTTGCGCCATTGTGGCGCCAGCAGTGCATACGAGTAGTTGTCCATTTCGAAGCCATCCGAACCTTCCTCGGCATTCCACTGCTCCCGCTGATGCTCGGGATCATCACGTCCCTCGTAAGGACTGATCAGCGCCTCCGGGTCCATGTACATCCCCTCGAGCAGCAGCCAGTACCGCGCCTGCACATGCTTGCCCATGTGACGCTCATCCGCCTCCCGGTGCCTCCCGGCCACGGTCGTCAACCAGTTGCCGTTGGATCGTCGGCCGACGAAGTAGCCGTTGTTATCCGTGGCATGTCCATGGATCGACTGGATCACGCTGCGCAGGTTCGCCGCGTTCTCCGTCCGGAACGCCGCTTCCCGCACGGCCGCGAGCGCCGGCAGCAACAGGGCAATCAGCAGCGCGATGATCGAGATCACCACGAGCAGTTCGATGAGGGTAAAACCGCGGCCACGGCCGCGCGGGTAAGCCATGCTGCGTTGCGACATTTGGCAACATCTCCATCTGAAGACAGGTTCCATCTGAACATCGGTACACACTCCCCCCCGGTACCTCCCGGACTTCCCCCACCCCACACGCGAGTGCCCCGGACAACCACGTCCCCGGCAGCTCCTCACCCCGAGGCGACCACCCTTACTCCTCCCCGCACCTACCCCCCGAAACAGTAGATCGTCCACACCGGTAGCCGTTCCACAGAATATTGTAAGCCATGTTTCAACAAGAAGATAGCAGGCCAAACGACTATTTTTGCGTCACCGGAATCGGCGGTTTTGCGACATAACAGCATGGACCGCACCGCCCCCACCCCCGAAGCGGACAATGCCCCCGAGGACGCGAACGTCGAACCCTATGATTCAGCATCAGCGAATCGGTGCGATTGAGACGGCGCAAGTGACACCACAACCCGGGATTACGCCGATGCCGCTCAGCACGGCATCCCAGGCTCCAGTCACATCACCACCGCCCCGGCGGGGACGGCGCTATCACCGTAAGCGATGCCCACAGGGGCTTACCCGAAGACAGCGACCATCGGGTAGACTGCTGCCATGAATGCAATCCATGCAACAACCGTGCTTTCGGTGCGGCGGGGGCAGGAGGTGGCCATCGCCGGCGATGGGCAGGTGACGATGAACACCATCGTCGCCAAGAGCGACGCCGTGAAGGTGCGCAAGCTCGACTCGGGCGGGGCCGACAACGGTGGTGTCCTGCTCGGCTTTGCCGGGGCCGCGGCCGACGCCTTCTCTCTGCTGGAGAAATTCGAGGACAAGCTCAAGAGTTCACCGGCCAACATCAAACGCGCTGCCGTCGAGCTGGCCAAGCTCTGGCGCACCGACCGGATGCTTCGCCGGCTTGAGAGCCTGCTCGCCGTGGCCGACCGCTCGACAAGCCTGCTGGTCTCGGGCACCGGCGATGTCATCGAGCCCTCGGACGGCATCCTCGGCATTGGCAGCGGCGGGGCCTACGCCACCGCCGCGGCGAG
>PUNN01000207.1 GCA_003552605.1 Phycisphaeraceae bacterium | reverse complement strand
CCGGCCGGGCCGCATCGTGGGCGATGCCGGCACCTGGACCTGGCACAGTGAAGGCCGCAAGGTCACGGTCGACTATGCGATCCGAAGCCGGGACCTGCCGACGTGTCAGTGGCACCGCGGCCCGCTCTACACGCTGACGGCCCGGCCCGAAAGCGGGGTCTGGCGGCTGGTACCGGAAGCAAGACAGAGCATCGCCGGCACCCACGAACCGGCGGTCGAGCCCAGGGCAGACAGAGGGCCCGAAGCCACCTCCGAAGGCGGGGTTAACGAGCCTCATGAAGCTGATGCTGGTGCAGCGGAGGAGTTCGACGGAAGCGACGGGCGGAGTGCGGAGGACATCCTCGAACGCTGGATGCAGGAGGCATCGGATACGGAGGCGGCTGCGGTCCATGCGCTCATTGGCCGGCTGGAAGACCGCCTGGCCCGTACGGGAGCCGGCGAATCCGCCCGCCTGCCCGTTGCCTGCGACATCGAGTTGGCCTGCAGCGAGATCGACCCGGCTCTCCGCCGCGGCCGCGTGCAGTGCATCGAGTGGCACCATCTGCTGGGCCCGAGCCTCTGGGTGCGATGGGAGGATGGGGACCGCCCCACCGCCTTCTGGAACCTGCGATGGCTCACCCGCGAGTCGCTCGAAGCCCTGCTGCTGGCTGTCGAGCGGGGTGGGGAAGGCGAGGCGGGAGCGGCGGTAAGCGCGTGAGTGAACCTCGAAGCAGGTACAGGACGGCTTCCACGCCGCCAGGGGCATCCAACTGAGGAGTCGAGCCATGGAATACCGGATTGAAGGTCTGACCAAGGACACCGGCAAGGCTGTTGCATGCACGGTATCGGCCGGGAGTGAGGCCGTGGCCTGCGACCTGGCATCGGACCTGAACGTCGTGGTCGAGCACGTGACCGCGCAGCGGCCCATACCACCGGACCAGCTACACCCCACGCAAAGTGTCAGCAGTTCCGACATCCATGTGCACAGGGTGGTGTCTGGATACAACAAGCTGCGGGCAGCCTTGCTGATGCTTGCCGGGTGATCTTCCTGGTGGTTCTCGCGGTGGCGGCGGCATGGTCATCCGAGAACGGGGGCGGCTTGCTGACCCTGAGCAGGATCCTTCTGCTGGCAGCCTTGTTCGGGCTTGTATTTTCCTGGCTCACGGCCCTTTACGGCAGTGCCGAGGCCCTGTACGGGGCGGGGGTTCATGCTGGATGGATCGTGCTGCTGGGCCCCGCGCTACTCACCGTCTTCGGTGGAATCGGCCTGATGCTCGTGGCCAGGATGATCATCGACGACCATGGCGGCACCACGCACGGCCTGAGGGCCACCGGCGGCGGCGACACGAGCGGACGCGCCCGCCGGAACGTTGAGGCGGAGCTGAGGCGGATGCGAAGTGGGCGGTAGGGGCGGCCCCGGTCGCTGCATGCCCGCCCCACCACAGCAATGACGACACGAAGCTGGGGGCGGCCCTGCGGGGCATCGTGGAGGCTGAAACTTCGAATACATGTTGTCCCAACCCTTTTGGCCTTGCTCGGGCCGCTCCGCAAGGTGATCACCGCTCGCCTGGGCAACGGGGGCAGGGCGAACGCATGTAGGTGGGGTGGCATGGTCAGCAGCCGTCTTCGGCTGATGGCCATGGCGCAAACCGCCCGTCAGGGGCCGCCATGGCCATCGGCTGCGGACAGCCGCTGGCCATGCCACCCAGTTTGCTAGCTACATGCGTTTGCCCTGGCAACGGGGAACGCTGTGTTTTCGCTGGTGCGGGCTCCGCGTACAATGGCCGGGATTGGGGATCTCGACATGGCGTTGAACTCGACACAGATTCCAGTCGTGGATGTCTTTGCCGGGCCCGGTGGGCTGGGGGAGGGCTTCTCGCGTTTCCTCGACGCGGCCGGGCAGCCCCCTTTCCGCGTGGTCCTTTCGATCGAGAAGGACCGGTTCGCCCACCGGACGCTGCTTCTTCGTTCGCTTTACCGCCGGTTCCACCCCGAGCCGGTACCTTCGATCTACTACGACTATGTACGTGGTCAGATCGCCCGCAAGGGCGATACCTTGGAGCGGCTACTGGAGTCCAGCGCGGAAGGCCGTGCCGCCTCGACCGAGGCACATCAGTTGGAGCTTGGGCCTCGGGTACACACCGAGACCGACAGGCTGATTCGGAAAGCTCTGGGGAAGGGCCGCTCCCGTGGTTCGCGACCATGGGTACTCATCGGCGGCCCCCCCTGCCAGGCGTACTCACTCGCCGGGCGGTCGCGGATGCTGCCAACCCGTGGTGAGGCGTTCTACAAGGACGAACGGCACACGCTGTACCGCGAGTATCTGCGGCTGATCCGGGTGCATCGGCCGACCGTCTTCGTCATGGAGAACGTCAAGGGTATTCTGTCCTCGCAGCACCGATCGCGGCTGATCATCGAGCGCATCCTGCGGGACCTGGCCAAACCGGGGGAGGGATTGCGGTATGAGCTATTCCCATTGGGGGAGGAGGCCTCGGATCGCGAGCTTTTCGAGTCCGCGCCCGAACCGGCCCGATTCGTGATCCAAGCCGAGCGGTTCGGTGTGCCTCAGGCACGGCATCGTGTGATCATCCTCGGTGTACTTACCGAAGACGCCACGGGGCTGAGACGGCGGCCGGGAACGCTCACCCCGGTTGACCACGAGGCTCATGTTGCCGACGTACTTGCCGATCTTCCCCCACTGCGAAGCGGCTTGTCATCGCAGGACAGCGTCGAAAGTTGGCAGAAGGCGATACGAGCGGCGCGGCGAGCTCCGTGGCTGGGCGAGGTGAAGTCGAACGGCCTGCTCGATGTCGGTCGACGAATCAAGCAGACCCTCGCCACACTGGCTCCACCACCCTGTGACCGCGGCGGACGATTCGTGCCGTTTAAATCGGGGAACGTACGCTCCAAGAATAAAGAAGCTTCACTCCGACGGTGGCTGAACGCTCCCGAGTTGAAGGGCGCATTGAACCACGAGGCACGGGGGCACATGCCCAGCGACCTCCATCGCTATCTGTTCGCGGCGTGTTACGCCGACGAGCGGCAGCGGTCGCCCCGATTGGAGGATTTTCCCGTCGCCCTGCGGCCGGCTCATCGCAACGTCCAGCGGGCGGTGGACGGGGCACTGTTCAATGACCGCTTCCGTGTTCAACGGTGGAATGCCGCCGCATCAACGGTCACATCCCACATCAGCAAGGATGGCCATTACACCCCTTCTCCTGAACCGACGCAATGTCGTAGCCTCCCGATCCGCGAGCCTTCTCGGCTTCAGACTTTTTCCGACAACTATCACTTTTGTGCCCCATTCATAGCCCAACATGTTAAGGTTGATAATGCAGTGCCCCGTTGTTCCGAAAGGCTGCATAGCTGAGCATTGCCAAATGAGACGCGCGTATTACTCCGACAGCATCGCAAGCTTCCTCCATAAGGCGTCAAATGAGATTCTGGGACAACTGGTGCACGCTGCCAGTGCCGACGGCGCGTACATTGAAACGACGCAAACTGATGCATGGCGCGAGCAAATCGCCGTTCTCAAGAAAGCACTCGGCCCCTACAGGGAGAAGGGCTCGCTCTACTTCGAATACTCGATTCCCCGTCTGGGCAAGCGGATCGATGTTCTCGCGCTCATCGGCCCTGTAATCTTCGTCATCGAATTCAAGGTCGGCGAAGATCAGTTCCTGGCATATGCTCTTGATCAGGTCTGCGATTACGCCCTCGACCTGAAGAACTTCCACGAGACTAGCCACGCGGCCCCTATCGCGCCCATTCTCTTACCTACGCGTGCGGACGATGCCATGACCGCGATCGCGTACACGGCGCACAATGACACTGTGATGTTGCCTATAAAGGCGACACCGCAATCACTGCAGGACATCATCTCGCGTGTACTGGACTTTGCCGACGGGACACCACTTGAACGCTCGCAGTGGGAACGCGGCCGCTATCGTCCAACGCCAACAATCATCGAGGCAGCGATGGCGCTCTACGGTGGGCACAAAGTGGAGGACATCTCGAAGAAGGACGCTGGTGCGGAGAACCTCGCGATTACGTCCCTTGCCGTGGATGAGATCATCAAGAAATCGAAAGCTAACTCGTGGAAGTCTGTCTGCTTCGTCACTGGCGTCCCAGGTGCCGGAAAGACTCTGGTCGGCTTGGACATCGCAACCACGCACTTCGACAAGCAATCGGAGCTCTACAGCGTCTATCTCTCGGGTAATGGACCTCTCGTATCCGTTCTTCGCGAAGCGCTCGCACGTGACCGAGTCCGCCGTGAGAGGGAAAGAGGTACCCGGCTCGCGATTGGAAGGGCACGCAGTGAGGTAAATGCGTTCATTCAGAATGTGCATCATTTCCGCAATGAATACGTGATCGATGAGAATCGCGCACCAATTGAGCATGTAGCTATCTTTGACGAAGCTCAGCGAGCTTGGAATCTGGGGCAAACCGCGCGCTTTATGAAGCAGCGTGGGAGGCCCGACTTTCCTATGTCGGAGCCGGAGTTCTTGATCTCGTGCCTTGATCGCCACCCGGATTGGGCGGTTGTAGTTTGTCTCGTCGGTGGCGGACAGGAGATCAATACCGGCGAGGCGGGCATTAGTGAGTGGCTCGATGCGCTATTCCGTTCATTCCCGGAGTGGCACCTGTTCATTTCGTCACGTCTCACCGACTCGGAGTACGGTGCCGGCGAGGTGATCGAGCGCTCCCGATCTTGGCCAAACGTGACCATTCAGGACGAGCTGCACCTCAGTGTTTCTATGCGATCATTTCGAGCGGAAAAGGTATCGCTGCTGGTCAAGCAGTTGCTCGATCTTGAGCAAGACGCCGCGGCACTTACATATGACGAGTTGCGGGACCGTTATCCCATTGTCATCACGCGTGATTTGAGTAAAGCAAAGCAGTGGTTGCGTGACAAGGCACGTGGCAACGAACGATACGGCCTCGTCGCTTCGTCCAACGCGTATCGTCTGAAGCCTCACGCCATCGACGTGCGTTTGCAGGTCGATCCGGCGCAATGGTTCTTGTATGGTAAGGACGATGTGCGATCCTCGTACTACCTCGAGGATGCCGCCACCGAATATCGCGTGCAGGGGTTGGAACTCGACTGGGCATGTGTCACATGGGATGCTGATCTGCGTCGCGTGCCAAGCGGGTGGGAACACTGGAAGTTCGTTGGTTACGCCTGGAATCGCGTTCGTAAACCCGAACGCCAGATGTACCTTAAGAACTCCTACCGCGTGCTGCTAACACGTGCTCGGCAGGGCATGGTAATCATGGTTCCGAGTGGCGAGCGATCCGACCCAACTCGTACTCCTGAATTTTACGATCGTACGTTCGACTACCTGCATAGTATAGGTTTCCCGACACTCTAATTCCTGTGTAAAACCCAATGGAGCGAACCCCCGGCGCTACAAGGTAAGGTCATGTATTTGGGGCGATAGCGCTCAGGCGAGGCCCTTGCGACACGGCAACGTAGACGTTGGCGGCGATTGCCTCGTCGCGTAGTGTGGCTCCGTTGCACCGTCGCCTGGCCGGTGTGTGCTAGAAGGATCATGAGCGGGGCGATCCGCACCTGCCTTTCGCGATCCTCACATGCACCACTTCCAACGAAAATGGCGACTTCCGGACCGGTGTTGCCAACCAGGTGGGGTTGCAGCCAAGCCACGGTTCACGACTGGTGATGGCCGTCAAGAAGAACGGAACGATCCTTCGGAACCTGATCAACTGGCTGCGAAATCAGAACACGATGCCGGGGGGAGATGGCACCGCCCGGCGCCTCACCGTGCCGGCCCTGGTGATCGACGATGAGGCTGATCATGCTTCCGTCAACACCGCGCGGGATCCTGAAGCTGATCCGACCACGATCAACCGGCGCATCCGTGAACTGCTTCGCTCGTTCGATCGCGTCGGATTCGTCGGTTACACTGCCACACCGTTCGCCAACATCTTCATCTCGAGTGGCATCGAGGATGAGCGGCTGGGGCCGGACCTGTTTCCCAGTTCGTTCATCGTCAATCTGAAGGCGCCCTCGGATTACCTGGGGCCGCCCGCGGTATTCGGGCATCCCGGTGATGAATCGGCCGGCATTCCAGCTCAGGCACCGCTCCCGATGCACGTCGAGGTCGAGGATGCTTCGGCGTGGATCCCCGATCGCCACCGCAAGGACCACGTTCCAGGGCCCATGCCCTCTTCATTGCGTGAGGCGATTCGGCTCTTCGTGCTCAATTGCGCCGCCCGCGCCTGCCGCGGCGATGAACGGCGGCACAACTCGATGCTGGTCCACGCGACGCGGTTCGTAAACGTCCAGGGTCATGTGGCGTCACAGGTTGAGGACGAGGTTCACGGGCTGCGCAATCTCATCGAACTGGCCGGTCCGGATAACAGGGGAGCTCTCGAAAAGGAAATTCGCTCGATCTGGGAGTCGCGGATCGTCGACCGGCACGCCGCCTTCCGCGAGCGTCTCGGCGAGCGCTGCCCTGCGCTGCCGACGTGGTCCGAGGTGTGGGGAGGCGTTGGAAACGCTCTACGCCGTATCCAGGTCATGCGCATCAACGGGGGATCGGGTGATGCCCTGGCCTATTCAAGGAAACCGGATGGGCTCCATGTTATCGCCATCGGCGGAGACAAGCTCAGCCGTGGCTTGACGCTCGAGGGACTTTCGGTCAGCTACTTCCTGCGGGCTTCCAGCATGTTCGACACGCTCATGCAGATGGGCCGCTGGTTCGGATACCGGCCGCGCTATGCGGATCTGTGCCGCGTGTACACGACCGGACATCTTTATAACGCGTTCCGCGAGATCGCACTGGCGATGGATGAATTGCGGACGGATCTGGATTACATGGAGACCCTCGACGCCAAACCGATCGACTTCGGTCTCCGCGTGCGTTCGCCGTCCGATGGGCTGCTGATCACGGCAAGGAACAAGATCCAGCGGGGCGAAGAGGTGGACGTGCGATTCGCGGGTGAACTGGTTCAGGCGCTGATGATTTCCAGTGGCTCTGACGGGCAGGCGGAGCGCAACCGCTTGGCGACCCGCCGGCTCATCGAGTCTCTGGGGGAACCGGAGCGGACGGTCCGGGGCCAGCGTGTTGCCCACCTGCTGTGGCATGACGTACCGGTCGATGAGGTCATCGAGTTCCTCTCGGAGTACGAAGCGTTCGCAACGCCGAGCTTTTACTGGCGGTGCGAGGCACTGCGCCGGTTCATCAGGCAGCAGAATACCGTCGATGAACTGGTCCAGTGGACCGTGGCGGTGGTTTCCCGGAAGCACGGCCCCGAGGTGCCGAAGCTTCAACTTGGACCGCACACCATCGCTCTGATCAACCGCCGCCGCAAGGAGGAATCCCCCGATGACCGATTCGAGACTCAGGCTGTCGTGGGGCGCGGCGAAGAGGCGCTCGATCTTGGCCCTGACGAGTACCAGAAGGCGTTGGATCGATCGCGCACTGCCGACGAAGGCGGCCGGGATCGGGTCCCCGACCGCAAGCCGGTTCGCGAGGTGAGACCCTCCGAGCGGGGACTGCTCCTGCTGTATCCGATTCGGGATGACCGTGATCCCGACCCGGAGATGTTCGTGCCGGCCGCGGCCATCAGCTTTCCGAATTCGCGTACGGCCCAGCCACTGGCATATACGGTCAACGAGGTCTGGCGTCAGCAGTACGGCCTGATGGATGACTGGGATGAGCTTGGTGAACTTCCGTGAAAAGTGGGCACAGCTCCGTGCCCGTACGCCGTTGGATGAAGACGGTGGCTATCGGATGCAGTTCATGACCACGTGTCGGAACGTGCGCATCTACGCCGCCACGACTCTGGGCGGGCGGGAGCCGGCACTGGTGCTGGACGTGGTCGGGGCGGTACGGCTTGCCGCGGCAGCCGTCGCCACCGGCCGCGTGCTCAAGGTCAAGGTCGGTGAGTTTCCGGGATTGCCCGAAGGCCGTAGCGGTGTCGCTCTGGAACTGCATGACCCCTCCTTCGAGGACCTGTTCGAGCACCTCGGCCAGGACATTATCGCGGCGATCGGCGATTCAGATGAACCGGACATCGGAACAGCGATCAGCAAATGTATTCAGCGATGGCGGAGCTTCGTTGAACAGGGCAATCCGCCGATGTCCGGTGAGGAGGTTCGAGGTCTCCTGGGTGAACTCGTGGTGCTCGACCGATGCATCGGGCGGTTCGGGGCACGGGAAGCGTTGCAGGCGTGGGTCGGACCTCTGGGCGGCCTGCGGGACTTCCAACTTCCCGACGCCTCGGTCGAAGTCAAGACTTTTCAGTCTGACACCGGAGCTGTGGTGCGTTTCAACGACCCTCAGCAACTTGATGCGGATGACCAGCGGCCCGTGTATGTTGCGGCAGTGCGGTTGGCCCGTTGCTCCAAAGGTGGGGTTACCCTGCCTCAGGCCATCCAGCGCATCCGCGAGCACCTCCATGCCGATCAGGAAGTGCTCGCCATGTTTGAGCAGCGTTTGACCAGGTGCGGATATGTGGCGGCGTTCGCTCAGTTACTGGAACAGCAGTACCGCGCCGGCCGACCGGTGCTCTATCGAGTGAGGGATGACTTTCCCCGGATCAGACCTGGGGACATCCCCCCTGGCGTGCAGGACGTTCACTTTTCGGTGCCTCTGGCGGCTCTGCGAGCGTTCCTCGTGGAGACCGAACTGGTGCTGGGGGAACCGGCCGCTTCCCTCGAGCAGGAGGACTAGCTCATGATGCAGCGGTATCTGGAAATGATCCATGAGGAGGTATACGAACGGGCCAACGATCCGGAGAACGGGGGGTTGCGACTCAATGCTCTCACGGGTGTTCTGCTGGATCACCTGGAGGAGGCGGATGTCATCACCGGCGGACAACCTGCCTACTATCGCCACGAAGCGGGTAATATTGCGGCCGAGGTTCACGGGTATGCATTGGACACGGATGAGGACATCATCTCCTTGTTCTACTGCATCGACGCCAATATGGACAGTCCTCTCGATGGCCCCATGGTCGTTGAGAACGTGCCCAAATCCGAGGTTGATCGTGCCTTCCGCCGCCTCGAATCGTTCGTGAAACTGGCCCGATCGGGCCGGATCGGGGACACCGATGTGTCTCAGCCGGTCTCGGAACTCATCGCCTTGATCGCGGACCCGAGTGAGAAGCGGTGCGATATCGACCTGCATGTTCTTGTCACCGGCTCCGTGTCAGAGCGGGCCGCCCGTGCCGGGCAAGGGGCCGAACTGAGCCGGCAGGTCTGGGATATCCTGCGGCTGGCCCGAACCTGCAGTGAATCGGAGCATGACCGCCTGTCAATCGATTTCGTGGAGGAATACGGTAAGCCGCTGCCATGCCTGATCACGCCGATGGCCGATGATGGCGTTCAAGTCCTGCTCACCTGCATCCCGGGCCATGTGCTCGCCGAAATCTATAACACGCATCGTTCGAAGTTGCTGGAACGGAATGTGCGGTCGTTTCTCCAGTTCACAGGCAAGGTGAACAAGGGGATCCGTGACACGATATTGAACGCACCCGGACGTTTTCTGCCCTACAACAATGGTCTGGCGGCTACGGCGGCCGAAGCTGACGTGGAGCATCTCGAGGGCGGGCTTGCCCGGGTGCGGGCGGTCCGTGACTTTCAGATCGTCAACGGGGGCCAGACCACGGCCTCCATCGCAAGTTGTGTTCGTCGCGATGGTGTGGAACTCACCGAGGTATCGGTGGCGATGAAGCTGACAATCGTGCCCCAGGACCGCGTCGATGAGATAGTGCCGCTGATCTCGAAACATGCCAACACACAGAATCGCATCCAAGAGGCGGACTTCAGTGCCAATCATCCCTGGCACATCCAGGTTGAGAAGCTGTCGCGGAATACCTGGACGCGGCCCACGAAAGAGGCACCGCGCGGTACCCGGTGGTATTACGAAAGGTCACGGGGGCAATACCGCGACGAACTGGGAGCGCAGACCACGCCCGCAGCCCGGAAACGATTCCGAGCCGAGAACCCTTCGCCGCAGAAGTTGACGAAGCCAGACCTGGCGAAATACCTGCTCACCTGGGATCAGCGTCCCGAGATCGTCAGTCGAGGCGGTCAGAAGTGCTTCAAGGCGTTCATGGACCAGTTGGTCCGCGAGAAGTGGCGCCTCCCCGATGTTGACGATTTTCAGCGCATGGTGGCCCTGGCCATACTGTTCCGGCGGACGGAACGGCTCTACGGTGAACTCGGGTTTCAAGGCTATCGGGCGAACGTCGTGACCTACTCGCTCGCCCGATTGTCCTACGCCCTCGGGAAGCACCTGCCCCGGCAGGACATCTGGACCAGCCAGGCACCGCCTGAAGGAATCATCACCCCGCTGAAAACCATCGTCCGAGGGGTACGTGAGGTCATCGTCAACTCACCGGGCAGGTCCAACGTCACCGAATGGTGCAAGCGGCCGGAATGCTGGTCCAAGGTCATGGAACTCGAACTCCAGCTTGATCTTCCCGCATCGTCCACCACGGAGACCGGTCGTGCTCACCCTGCGGAGCCACAGTCGAACGGAGACGCGGCACGCATCGATGCGGTCAAGGCGGTGCCTGCCGAGGTCTGGTTCGCGGTCTCGAAGTGGGCGAAGGAAACCAGCACGCTGCAGCCATGGCAGCGGAGTCTCGCCTACTCAATCGGACGGATCGTGGGTCGCGGACAGTCACCCTCGTCAAAGCAGGCCATCCAGGGGCGCCGGCTGCTCTGCGAAGCACGACGGGTTGGTTTCGCCCATGACAGCTTGGATTCCGATGCGCTCGAACGGTTGGAAGCGATAGCGTAGCACGGGATGTCACTGAGCGCCCCCAAGACGAGCCATCCATGGGCGAGTTCAAGACCAGCCACTCACACGGAAGGTCGGCCCCTGCCGACCGCCGACCTTCCGCCGGGTTCCTGAGAGAAGACTGACACGGGCCGGCATCCATGCCGCGCCACGCTCCACCCGAGTGATCTTTGCGGCGTGAAGGTGGCTGTCATGCGTGCTGAACCGGCCTTCCTCCTGCCGCACATGCACCGCGATCGGCTGCATGCGGGCATCCAGGATGCGCACCAGGTGCGCATCCCATCGCACCCACAGGCGCCGCCCCAGGTACTCCGGCGGCACCGAGTAGTACGACTTGGCCACTTCCACGTGCCCGTCGCGATGTACACTGCGCTGGGCTTCCTGGAAGAACGGGAACGGCTCCGACGGCAGCGGCTGCAGCGCGGGACGCTCAACCTCGTCGAACACATGCTTCACCTGCCGCTTGGTCGTGCCGTGGATTCGCGTGTCGGCGACGCTTGCCTCCCACTGGTGCAGGTGCTCGTTCTGGGCCTGCAGGCTCGTGAACGTGTGGCCCTTCAGTCCGTTGTCCT
>PUNN01000117.1 GCA_003552605.1 Phycisphaeraceae bacterium | reverse complement strand
GCAGGCCCGCCGATATCAGGCGACTCAGGTGGCGGGGACACGGACATTCACTCCTGCTTCTGACACCCGTTGTAACGATGGCAAGCGTGGAGCCGACCCGGTCTGCCAGTCGAAACGCATGCCGAGGTCGTCCATCAACAGCCTGCTGCTGATCCGCGCCGACTCGAAGATGACCGGCAGCCCGCTCCCGGGGTGCGTCCCACCTCCGGTAAGATAGACACCATCGACATCTTCAAAGCGGTTTCGCGGGCGGCGGTGCAGCATCTGGCCGAGGTTATGCGTGAGGTTGAACGTGGCCCCGCGGTGAATCGCCATCTGGGACCGCCAGTCCACGGGTGTGAGGACCTTCTCATACCGGATGCGACGCTCCAGATCCTGGATGCCAAGCGCCGAGAGTCGCTCGAGCATGAGCTGGCGGTAATGCGGGGTTTCGCGCTGCCAGTCGATGTTGGGATGCTCATGGCTGACCGGTGCCAGAACGTAAAGGGTGCTGTGGCCGGCCGGGGCCAGCGTCGGGTCCGTTACACCCGCATTCTGCACATAGAAGGAGGGATTGTCGGAAAGCCGACGGTGCGCCTCGATATCGGCAATGTTGTCGCGGTAGTCACGCGAGAGGAAGATCGTGTGATGGGCAAGCTCCTCCTCCAGACCATCGATGCCGAGATAGAGCATGAAGGTCGAGCACGAAAATCGTTTCTTTTCGATCCGCTCATCCGTCCAGCGGCGCCGCAGGCGGTTGGGCACGAGGTGTCGCATCGCGTGGGCGAAATCGGCATTGACCACGATGGCATCGGCCCGGTACTCGCCGTGCGCGGTGCGGGCACCGATGCAGCGATTGCCCTCGAAAAGCATCTGCTCCACAGCCTCACCCGTCCGGATGCGCACCCCCATCTGCCTCGCCACGCGGGCCATCGCCTCCATGACCGCACCGCAGCCGCCGGTGGGATGAAACACCCCGTATTCGTATTCCAGGAACGAGAGGATCGTGAACAGGCTCGGACATTGAAACGGCGACATCCCGAGATATTTGGCCTGGAACGAGAATGCAAGACGCACCCACGGATCCTTGAAATAGCGCTTCAGGTCGCCCTCGACACTCGCCCAGGGCCGCACGTGCCAGGCGGCCTTCAGCAGCGATGGGCTCAACAGATCAAGGGCGCTGTTGAACGGGCGTTGGAGGATGGGGGTGAACGCGTCGAACTTGCATCGGTTGTCAGACATGAACCGGTCGAAACCATCGGCATCGCCGGGTGCGATCGCGGCGATCTGCTGCTTCATCCGTGCCGGGTCGGCCGTTGCGGCAATGTCCCCACCACCTTCAAAGATAAGTCGGTATTGAGGATCAAGCCGGGTCAGTTCAACCTCATCACGCAATCGCCGGCCGCAGGCAGCGAAGATTTCTTCGAGGATGCGTGGATAGAGGAAGAAAGTAGGCCCCATGTCGAACCGGAACCCATCGCCGGTGCGAAGCGATGCCGTGCGGCCACCGATGCGATCGAGGCGTTCGAGGATGGTGACCTCGGCACCGGCTGCGGCGAGCAACATGGCCGATGCGAGCCCGCCCGGCCCGGCGCCAACGATGACGATTCGCCTGGTGTCTTTGTGTGCTGGGGCCATTGGCTGGGTCTCCGCATTGAGCGAACAGGATGTTTTGGCTGTTTTGAACGTTTTAAAAGTATAGCCCGATTTGCATCGCCGGCCACTGCGGCCACGATTTTTTCTTCCAGCAGGGGTGCCGCCATCGCCGGCCGCTCAGATGTTGAGATGTAAATGCCGAAAAATAAACTAGTTACACGAATAGGCGCGTGTCGCCCCGCAACGGGCCTGCCCCAGTAAACTGGCGGGCATCCCGTCCCGGCGACCCGGGCGCTTTGCAGAGAGACCGACATGAGCACGCACGATGATGACCTGATCAAGCTCGACCGCCTGATCAAGGCGCGACATGCCTGCATCCTCATCCCCACCACCGAGGAGGAGGAAGCCCTGATGCTCGTGCGGCAGGCTGCCATGAGCCGGCCGGACACCGTGCTCCGCGGCTGGTCTCACACGCTCGGTGTCCACGAGGGGCTCTACGGCGATGGCGACCCGCAGCCTGTGGCCGACACCGCCAATCCCGCCGCGGCGATGGTCTACCTCCGGCAGGAGTCACGCTGGCAGATCGCCTACCTGCTTGATGCGATCGGGTCGGTCGCGGATGACCCCTGTGCCGTGCGGGCGCTGCGTGACCTGATCGAGCACACCCGGCGGCAGGACCGCACACTGGTGATGATCGACCACCACAGCGAAATCCCGCCCATCGTCAACGCCCACGCCACGACCATGGAACTGTCGCTGCCGGGCGAGGATGAACTGGAACAGCTCGTCCGGGAGACGCTCCGCAAGATGCACCGGCGAAAGGCGATCCGCATCGACATCACCAAGTCGCAGTTCCAGACGGTCCTGAAAAACCTGCGGGGCATGGCCCGCCGCGAGGCCGAGCAGATCATCACCGATGCCGTGGCCGAGGACCGGGCCTTCACCGCCGATGACATCAACCACATCCTGGCCATGAAGCGGCAGGCGCTGAAGGCCGATGGTCTGCTTGAGTATGTCGAGACGCCGGTGGACCTCGGCAGCATCGGCGGTCTGAACAAGCTCAAACGATGGCTGAAGATGCGGCGTGAGGGCGATTCGGTCGAAGCCCGGGAGTTCGGCATCAGCCCGCCGCGCGGCGTGCTCATGCTCGGCGTGCAGGGGGCAGGCAAGAGCATGTGCGCCAAGGCGATCTCGACCGCCTGGCAGCGGCCGCTGCTGCGGCTCGACCCCGGCGCACTGTTCGACCGATACGTCGGTGAATCCGAGCGGCGCCTTCGACAGGCCCTGGCGCAGGCCGAGGCGATGAGCCCGATCGTGCTGTGGGTCGATGAGATCGAGAAGGGCTTTTCCTCGGCCTCCGGTGGGGCCAACGATGGCGGCATCGCCAAGCGGATGTTCGGCACGCTGCTGACGTGGATGCAGGAGCACGAGGCCCCCGTGTTCCTCGTGGCCACCGCCAACGACATCTCCGCCCTGCCGCCGGAACTGCTGCGCAAGGGCCGATTCGATGAGATCTTCTTCGTCGACCTGCCCCGCGTGCCCACCCGCCGCCAGATCTTCACCATTCACCTTCGCAAGCGCAATCGCGACCCGAAGGCGTTCGACCTCGCAAAGCTCGTGGAAGCGAGCGATGGCTACAGCGGCGCGGAGATCGAACAGGCGATCGTCTCGGCACTCCACGAAGCATGGGCGGATAAGGCCGACCTCGACACCGACCGCATCATCAACGCCCTGAATCAGTCCCCTCCACTCTCGGTGACGATGGCCGAGAAGGTTCACGAACTGCGCCAGTGGGCGGAGACCCGCTGCGTGCCGGCGGATTGACAATTCCTCGCAGCGCGTACCGGGCAAGGCGGTTTGGCGGCGCCTGGTCTCGAATGCGCTTTGGCGAAGATGTGGCCGTGGCATCCGCCCAGGGTGAACCGCGATCAGGATCGCGGGTGTGCAAATAAAACAGCCTGCCAAGAGTTGATCCTGGCAGGCTGAACAAGCTGGGAAAATATGATTCGGCACAGCGACACCGTCGCTGCCACCATCTTACGCCCGGCGTTGGCGCCGGATCAGCAGGAGACTGCCGAGGCACATCAGCGCGAGGCTGGCCGGCTCGGGGATGATCTGGATGCCACTGAGGCCGGGCCGGGAATCACTTCCCGTGGCTCGCTCGACGGTCAGGTCGAAGCTGTCGCCCGACAGCCCTGAAAAAAGGACGTAGTTGGGACCGAAGGTCGCCGTCGTCCCATCGGTGCCCGTGCCGAGTACGAACTCGCCATTGGCCGGCGGCTGAAGCCAGTGCTCGACCTCGGGGTCCGCAGGCTCAGCGCCTTCCTGGTAGCGCAGGACGAAACTCTCACCGTTGATCGTGTACTTGGTGCGGATGTCATCATCTTCACCGGCCGCCGACGGCGTTCCGCCCCAGTAGACCAGGACCTCGAAGTTCTCGGCGAGGTCGGCTGGCAGATCCTCGAATGTCCAGGTCTGGACCTGCGCCCCGCCAAAAGCAACCGCGCCACTGTTCATCATGTGCTGGTCGGGCGTGTCATTTTCCACCGGCCGCCCCAGGAAACTCTGCTGGCTCGAATCGCCGTCCGATGAAAAATCCAGGGTCGTCTGGGTCGTGTTTCCATCGGCATCGACCAGTTCACCAGCGCCCACGCTGAAGCTTGTGACGCTGCCACTGGGAAAGACGACGTTGTTCCAGTTGGCCAAGGGCACTTCGCCGGCCACATCCCCCGCATCCATTTCATCCACGCCGCCCTCGAAGGCCTCGGGCAGCACGTTGACGCTGATCGGGCCGGCCTCCGCCGGGGAGAGGGGACCGACCGCCACAAGAGACGTTGACAGCAATCCTGTTAGAAGCACTTTCTTGTTCATGGCGAATCTCCTTGACAAGGCGTACGTTTGACGCCACGTTTTCGCCCTTGCAACCGCTGCAAGGGCATGATCTCCGAGAAACCTCCGGTGCCGAGGCGGTTCAGAGCCCGAACCTCGGGGAATCGGGCCGGGAGCAGCCGCCAATCGGCGCATCGGCCCGCGACCGTTCCCCTCACCTGCAACCCTACCACCTGCCGCTTGCCCATGCGTAATTCCAAGCGTAAATTATTTATCTGTGAGCGCAAAAACCGCCATCCCATCTGACGGCGCCGCCGCGGCGACCCAGCGATGCATCGGCCTGTGCATCGGCACGGACCTGCGGTGGGGCCGCGGCATCCTCGAGGGGTTCATCCGGTTCACCCGCGAACGCCCGCGCTGGCAGGCCCATCACCTCGGCACGGCCCACTGGGCCGCGATCGAGCGGATGCTCGGCGAGCGCCACTTCGATGGGCTGGTGGTGGAAGGTGGAGACCGGCAGGCGGTTGAGGCGCTTGCCGACCTCGGGCTGCCCACCGTGGTCGTTGCCTCCCGCCTGACCGTGCCCGAGCGACCTCACATCGGACAGGTGGTCAGCGACAATGAGGCTGTGGGGCGCATGGCCTTTGAGCACCTGCGAAGCCTCGGCTTCGCCCATTACGCCTTCTGTGGCCACTCGGGCAAGCCGTTTTCCGAGCGACGGTGGGAGGGCTACCGGGCCGCCGCGGCGGAAGCGGGCATCACCTCGGTGTATACCGGACCGGGACAGCAGCCCGGCGCCGCTGCCCATCGCGAGGCGATCGTTGAGTGGCTGCTCACACTGCCCACACCGATCGCCCTGTTTTGCGCCACTGACAACATCGCCCTCGCGGCCACCCGCGCCATCGAGGAGGCTGGCCTGGTCATCCCCAGGGACATCGCCGTGCTCGGGGTGGACGATGACCACCTCGTGTGCATGTTCGCCCATCCGCCGCTGTCGAGCATTGACAACAACACCTTCACCATCGGCTACCGTGCGGGACTGTTGCTTGAACGCCTGATGAGCGGGAAGGCGGGCCGCAACCGTATCGAAACTGTGCCGCCGGCCGGGGTGGTCAGCCGGCGGTCGACGGATACACTGGCCGTCGAAGCGCCGCACGTGCGCGAAGCGATGCGTTTAATCCAGGAGGAAGCATGCAATGGACTGACGATCGAGCGTTTGCTCGATCGGCTGCGCCTTTCACGACGCAAGCTCGAGGTCGACTACAAGCAGCAGACCGGCCGGACATTGCAGCAGGAACTGGTGCGGCAGCAGGTGGCCCGGGCGAGGCACCTGCTCACCGAAACCGACCTGCCCACGGTTGACATTGCCGTCCACTGCGGCTTCGAATATGCCTCACGGCTCAGTACCGTATTCAAGCGCGAAACCGGATTGACCCCGACGGCTTACCGTCGGCAATACCGCCAGACGGGTTCCCGTGATTGAGGTCGATGGCGCCCCGGTATTCTCAAAGCGCCTCATGTGAATCAGTCGCCTGCCTCCACCACCAGGTACAACCCCACGATCATGACGAATCCGGAGACACCACGAGCCTCATCCGCAATTTCGATTCGTTGACCTCATTTTGTCGATGACAACCCGATCACACATGCCATCCGCAGGCCGCCGCAGGGCATGAACCTCTCCCGCCACCCGGTGCAGCAGCGAATGGCGGCGGGTGAGGGCTTCCAGGTCATGGCTGTAGCCGCCACCGATGACACACGCCACGGGGAGACCGCGCTTGAGGCATTGGTTCAGCACCCACCGGTCGCGGGCGATCAGGCCCTCATCGGTCAGGGCCATTCGTCCGAGGCGGTCGGATTCGTGCGGGTCGACGCCCGCATCGTAGATCACCAGGTCCGCACCGGCGCCATCCAGCAGCATCTCGATACGCATCGCGATCGCTTGCATGTACTCATCATCGGTCACACCTGCGGGCAGCGCGATATCCACATCGCTCGGCGGTTTGTGGAGCGGGAAGTTCTTCTCGCAGTGGACCGAGCAGGTAATCACCGTGGGATCATCAGCGAACAGCGCGGCCGAACCATCGCCCTGATGCACATCGAAGTCCAGCAGCAAGACCCGTTGCGCCAGGCCTTCAGCTTGCATCACCCTTGTCGCCACGGCCATGTCATTGAAGATGCAGAATCCGGAGCCGAAGCCGGCATGGGCATGATGCGTGCCACCGGCGGTGTTGCAGGCCAGACCATGTTCAAGCGCCAGATGCGCCGTCAGCACCGTGCCCCCCGTCTCGGCGCAGGTGCGGCGCACCAATGCCGGCGACCAGGGCAGGCCGATGCGGCGAAGCGCCGATGCATCAAGGGTGCCGTTGAAGAACCGGTCGATGTAATCGGCGTCGTGAACCAGTGACAGCCATTGCCGGCCCGCAAGCGGTGCGTGGTGGAATTGCGCTGGCTGCGCCACCCCCTCATCGATCAACAGCCGATGGAGCATGTTGAACTTGGCCATGGGAAAGCGGTGCCCTTCCGGCAGCGGCGCCACATACTCCGGGTGATGGACGAGGGGAAGGCTCAACCTACGCCATCCTCCCAAGCATGTGCCCCAACGCTTGCTCCAGATCGGCATGGCGGAAGGCGAATCGTCTCTGCTCGAGTTGTGCCGGCCGGACCCGGGCACTTGCCAGCAGTGCTTCATCGGCCATCCGGCCGAGCGCCAGCCGCAGCACAAACGCCGGCGCCGGTGCAAACGCCGGCCGCCGCAGCACCCGCCCGAGCGTCTTTGCAAAATCCCGCTGCCGCACAGGCTCGGGAGCAACGAGGTTGACCGGGCCTTCCACGGATTGATCCATCATGATGTGCAGCATCGCCGCGCAGACATCATCAATGCTGACCCAACTCATCCACTGCCGGCCCGAACCAAGCGGCCCGCCCATCCCGGCGCGGAAGGCCGGCAGCATCTTGCCCAACGCCCCACCGGCGGGGGTGAGCACCACACCCAGTCGGGTGTTGACCACCCGGGTGCCTGCGCCGGCAAGCCCCCGTGCGGCCTGCTCCCAGTCGTGGCCAAGTTCGGCGAGGAACCCCTGCCCCGGCTCGGCGGATTCATCCAGCCACTGCTCGCCACGATCGCCGTAAAAGCCGATTGCAGAGGCCGTGATCAGCACACCGGGCGGATGCGTCATGGCCGCGAGGCTTTCACAAAGCTTCATCGTGGCCGTTACGCGGCTTTCCCGCAGACGCTCGCGTTGCTTCACCGTCCACCGCCGCGCGGCGATGTTTTCACCTGCAAGATGCACCATCGCATCGACCCCCTCGAGCCGCGAGGTGTCCGGAACGCCGGATTGCGGGTCCCACACGATGGCATCCTCCGCCTCCGGCTCAGCGCGGCGGACGAGGCGAATCACACGGTGTCCACCCGTGGTCAGCACCGCCGCGAGTTGCCGGCCGATCAGGCCCGAGGCGCCGGTGATGGCCACCGTCAATCGCGGGCGGTCGCGCCACGCGGCATGCATTGCCAGGTCCGCCGCGGTCACTCGGTGGCGGTAGGCGAAGATGCGGTCGAGGGTCTTTCTCACACACCGGCCGGCCGCGAGCCGCCCGAGCGTTCCAGCCCGAAGGCCGTAGGCAATCGCATCGGTCAGCCGGCATCGCTGCCCTTGCGCGATCGACTCGAACAGATGCTCATGCCGCCAGTGATGGAATGGTCCGCGGGCCTGTTCATCAACGAATCGCCGCGGCGGTTCGCATTCGCGGTGAACCGCTTCCCAGCGGCACGGCAGCGGCCCGAGGCGGAGGCGAAGCTGCACCCGTGCCCCGGGTTCGATGCCCTCGCTCTGTTCGAGAATGCGAACCCGCTGCCAAGGCGGCAGCAGGCGGACGAGCGCACCCGGTCGCTGATGCCATTCGAAAGCCTCTTCGGGTGAGACATCGAGGTCGACCTGGCGTTGGTATTGCTCAGTCACAGCCACGGGGAACCGTCCAAAACGGGCGACCGCTCGGGACAGCCGATTCATCCATCGCTGCCATTTCGTCCGATGGGCCCACGGGCAATGATACGGCATCCCGAGCGACCGGACCATGCCGCCCCGACAGGTGGGCTGACCTGGTCAAAAGCAATGAAAGGCGGCCCCGATAGCGACACAGATGGGAATCCGGCCCATGGAAGGCCCCCTGTTCCGGTGCTTCTGCAACGTGTTTCGGGTGCCCTTCGGAGGCTGGCAGGGGCGTATCGCCAGGCTGCCGCCGCGGGTTTGCCCGGGGGATCGGCGCGGCTTACAATCGTTCATAACGGTCGCAATAATGGAGCACGAATGAAGAGTCTCATGTCCCCCAGCGAGTTGGCACGCGCCGTGGGCGTCAGTGAATCCTCACTCAAGCGCTGGGTGGATGAAGGGCGAATCAACGCCTCCCGCACCGCCGGCGGGCACCGTCGCATCCCCATCGCCGAAGCCATCCGACTCATTCGTGAAACGGGGCTGCCCGTTCGTCATCCTGAACTGCTCGGCATTCCCGAACTGGCCGAGTCTGAATCCGATCCCGCGCGGATTCACGCCGACGCCCCGACGCAGCTTGAAGATGCGCTGCGAGCGGGCAACGCGGGGCAAGCCCGGGGCCTGATTCTCGCGGCGTACCTTGATGGCCGGCCGGTGGCCGAAATCTGTGATGATCTGGTCTCGGTGGCCATGCGGCAGATCGGCCACCTGTGGACGACCGGCCCCGAGGGCATCTACATCGAGCATCGCGCAACAGACCTGTGTACACAGGCACTTCAGTCACTGCGCACGCTCATCCCGCGGCCGGACCCGCCCGGTCCCACCGCCATTGGCGGAGCACCCGGGGGGGATCAACACACCCTCGCCTCGCTCATGGCTGCATCGGTGCTCGCAGCCGAGGGCTACAACGAGATCAACCTCGGCGGCGAGACGCCGCTTGACATCCTCGCCGAGGCCGCGCGCACCAACGAGGCAAGCCTGATCTGGGTCGCGATGAACACCCCCCGGCCGCAGAACGAGCTGGCCCGGCTGACGAAGCAGATCGAGCGGTTGTCCGATGAACTGGCGGGGCCGGATGTACACCTGGTCATCGGTGGCAACCATGTGCCCGAGCCCCTCCGCCGCCAGCAGCGGGCCAACATCTACTTCGGCGGCTCGATGAGTGAACTGGCCGCGTTCGCCCGCGGCCTTCATGGCTCGCTGGCCGGGAAATGAAATGACACGGTCGCATGGCTCATGCGATGGCCTGAGACTTCCCGTGGCTCTACCGCCGGAGGCTGCTTCATGCGCTGGCTTGTCTGGTTCCGAAACGACCTTCGCCTTACCGACAACCCGGCGCTGAGCCACGCCTGCCGCAACGGCAGCGAGGGGATCATCGCGGCGTTCAATCCCTGTTTCAACCAGTGGCGTGCCCATGACTGGGGCGACCCCAAGATCGACTACATCCTTCGACAGGTGCATTGGCTGAGCGCTCAACTCGGTAAACGGGGTATTCCGCTCAAGCTCGCGGCGACTGAGCGTTTCGAGCACACACCCGCTGCCCTCCTTTCACTGGCACAGCGGCATGAGTGCGGCGGCCTCGCATTCAACCTCGAATACGAGGTCAATGAAGCCAGACGCGATCAGGAGACCATCGAAGCCTTCGACCGCGATGGCCGGGAAATCGTCGCCTTTCACGATCAGAACATCATCCCACCATCGGCCCTGCACACCGGTGAGGGCAGCTACTATCGCGTTTTCACACCGTTCAGTCGAGCTTGGATGAAGCATCTCGAGGATGGATTCGAATGGCGCCCGAAACCCGCGGCCAAACCGAAGGTCAAGCTCGACCTCGCCGCTGACCGGTTGCCCGACCCACCGCTTGCTCACAGTGCCATTTCGGCCTTGTGGCCGGCGGGCGCGGATCATGCCAAGCGGGTTCTGAAGCGATTCATTGAGCACTGGATCAGCGATTACCCTGCACAACGCGATCTGCCCGCCGCCGATGCCACGAGCACGCTTTCGCCCTGCCTCGCCGCGGGTGTCATCAGCACCCGCACGTGCCTTGCAACCATCTGTGATGCCTTCAATGCCCAACCGCAGCACCTGCCCAGGGGACCGGCCACATGGGTCCGGCAGTTGGTATGGCGCGACTTCTATCGCCATGTGCTGGTGGGGTATCCCCACATCTGCCGGAATCAGCCGTTCCAGCACAGGATGCGCCGGCTCTCCTGGCGCGATGCGCCGCAGGACTTTCAGGCATGGCAGGAAGGCCGTACCGGTTACCCGCTCGTCGATGCTGCGATGCGCAGCCTCAGCGCTACCGGCTGGCTGCACAACCGGCTCCGCATGGTTGTGGCCATGTTTCTGTGCAAGCACCTGCGGATCGACTGGCGTTGCGGCGAGCGGCACTTCAACAACACGCTGGTCGATGCCGACCTGGCCAACAACAACGGGGGTTGGCAGTGGTCAGCGTCCACCGGCACCGATGCAGCGCCCTACTTCCGTGTTTTCAACCCCACCACCCAGAGCCGTCGCTTCGACCCCGATGGCCATTTCATCCGAGACTGGTGTCAGGAACTGGCGGACATCGAAGGCCCTGCCATCCACGAGCCGGACGCTGTGCAGCGCCGCCGTGCCGGCTACCCCGAGCCCATCGTCGACCACGGCGAGGCACGCCAACAGGCTATCAATATGTTCAAGATGCTCGATCAGGGCGGATGACCCGGGCGGTCTGCGCAGCGCTGTCAACACGACAGTCCCCGATGGCCGGGCGCGCTCCACACGGTCCGCCGCTCCGCATGGCCATTGGACGCATCTGCTGGGACGGCCCATGGCCATGCCACCCGGTCTTGCGGCCACATGCGTTTGCCGGGTGCATGACACCTGGCGCAAGCTCTCTTTGTATCCAGCGAAATTTGGCTGGCTGCGTCAGCGGCTTCCGGGGGGCGGGGGTCTCCGGGGGTG
>PUNN01000371.1 GCA_003552605.1 Phycisphaeraceae bacterium | reverse complement strand
GTCGGGGCTCGGGGCCGCTCAGTTGCACGCGCACATCGACCGTGTCGCCCTCGGCGACCACCCGGTCATCCGGGCCGGGCTCGATGAGGTTGATGCGGATGGCCGTGACGCGATCAAGGCTCGCGGTCGGGACCATCGCCCGGGCAAGCATGTGACGGAAGGGGGTGTCGGGCAGCACGAGCAGTGTCAGGCAGGTGAGGATGGCAATCGAGGCGCTGAGCACCCAGGTGAAGACCAGGCTCGGCGGCAGCAGTGCCCCCACCTGCACGTGCCTCATCCGGTTGGCTACATCCTTCTGAAGAAGCTGTCGAAAGGCGGGTGAGTCGAAGGCAGGCCGGTCATCCTCGCTGCCGAGCTCAACGGCGGAGATCAGGTCTTCGCGGAGCCCCGGCTCGGCGGCTTCGACCAGCCGCGCCAGTTCCCGAGCGTTCTCCCGATGAAACAGCCGGCGCAGGCTCGTCTGCCAGATGGCCAGCAGCGTCAGCGCGTAAGCACCGATGCTCAGCCCCGTGCGCAACTGATCGCTCATGACCACGAGCAGATCGAGCACGGCGACGAAGGTCATGCTCACCAGCAGCGTCACCATGCCGGCACACAGGCCGCGCAGCAGCAACAGCCCGCGGCGGCGGCGCTTGAAAGCGGCGAGTTTGTCCAGCGTGATCGGTTCGATCGTGGCGGTGGTCATGACTGGTGACTCCTCTCCGATTCATCGGTCCACCCGAGGTGGAGGCGGCAGGTCAGAGCATGCCTGTCCGCTTCCGCACGATCCACTCGACGGTCAACAGGCCGATGATGGCCGCAAACCAGCCGAAGTGCCGCCACAGGGCGGTTTCTTCCAGTATGGTACGCCGCTCGACCGTCCCGCTCAGCCTTTCGACCAGGGCCCGGGCCTGTTCTTCCCGGTAGTAGCCGCCGCCCCCGTCCCGGGCGAGCCGCCGCAGTCGCGGCTCGTTGAGAAACACCAGCGCCCGCTCACCTTGCGCGGGAGCTTCGGGTAGGACCTGGAAGACAGTCGACATTGAGGTCGGGATATCCGGATGATCCGGGGTCTCGATGTGAACACTGTAGCTGCCCGGCTCGAACGCCTCGCCCTCACCCGTGGCCGTCTGGCCCTGGAAGAGGCCCCCTTCGTGGTCCTGCCCTTCCATCTCGACCTTGCGCACCAGTTCATCGCCCCGCATGATGTGGGCCTCGACTCGGCCGCGGGTGACCGGCCGACCGGCCCCATCGTAAAGGCGGGCCCGGATGGCCACCGGCCGGCCCGGCTCGTAGCTGATGCGGTCCAGCCCAAGGGCCACATGGTCATCGCGCACGTGGAACGGCGTCTCCATCACCCATGTGGCCACGGAAGGCCAGAATGCCACCTCGTAACGGTCGGCCACCCGGTCGCGCCACCGGAAGGTCTCATCGGTGGCGCTGTAGAACACGCGGCCAGCCCCGGTAGCCCGGCCGACCATGACCGGCACCCGACGGCCACGCTCATCGGCTTCGATCAGCACCTCCGCCCCGTCGCGCGGCTCGGTCTGCGGCAGGAAGTGCGGCGTGGGCAGGCGGCGCCATGTCTCGGCCTTGCGGTCCGGATCACCATCGAGGGCGAGGGCGGGGAAATCCTCGCCGAGGTCGGTCACACGGAATGTCAGGTCCGCGTTCTGAAACGGTGCATCGCCCCATGCCACGGGCAGCAGTGTCTCGATGGGCGAATCGAGGTACTCGCGCAGGTGTTGCCGTGGACCATCGATGAAGATCACACCACCGCCGCGAAACACCACGAACTGCGAAAGCCACTGCAACTCCTCCTCCCGAAGCATGTGGGCCGGTAATTCGCCGAAGATGACCAGGTCATAGGTGAAAAGCTCATCCCGGTCGGCGGGGAAAGCGCCCGGTTCACCGCCGCGCGGCAGCACGCCCTCGGCCTCTTCGCTGAAATCGGGCAACACCGCGTTGAGTTGCCACTTGTCATCGCGCCGGAACATGTTGCGCAGGAAACGATATGCCCAGCGCGGCCGGCCATCGACCAGCAGCACACGGCGCTGATGGTCCACGACACGCGTCATCAGCACACCATGGTTGTTCTCGAGGTCCGTTTCACCCGGCAATTCGCTGATGCGCACATCGAGCATCAGGGGCATGCTGCTTTCGCGAAGTTCATCACCATCAAGCATGCCCGCCGCGCGGACCGCCTCCTCGGCTGAGAACTCGAACTCGAGCTCACGCACCATCGCCTCGGGCGCGGCCTCGGCACCGAGCCCGCGGGTGGTCATCTGCTCTTGCCACAACTCGTGCCCCTCGTGCGCGATGGTGACGGTATAACTCTGCCCCTCGGGCATCGCCTCGTAAATGCGCAGTTTGCCCGTCACCTGCCCTTCGCGAAACACCTGCTCAGGCACATCGCGGAAACCGAGCAGGGCCATGTCCCGAGGCGGCCGGGCCGCACCGTAGCCGAGGGTGAACAGACTGACCCCGCGGCTGGCAAGGTCCCGGGCCACCTGCTCGGGTGAGCGGGCACCGGGCTCATCGTGATTGTGCTGACCGTCGGTGAGCATGATCGCGACCGTGTTGTCATCCGTGTCGGCGGCGGCCGCATCCTCCCCCTGATCTCCGATGGGCTGCCCCGGCCTCTCATCCCGGCCACGGCCGGCGTGGCGCAGCGGCGCAGCAAGGTCCGTACGCGGACCAATGGGCTCGGCATCGAGCCCTTCCGGCACGAGCGGCCGGTCTTCGCCACGGCTGCCCCAGAGCAGCGCCTTGTCATCAATGCCGAATGGACGCAGCTCGACCTCAAAATCATCCAGCAGCCGCGAGATGAACCCATCATCCATCAGCAGCATCCGTTCCGCCCGTTGCCAGCGGTTCTGCTGCTCGAAGCGCTCGAGCGCTTCGGCAAGGGCGGGGGCCTGTTCACCAGCGAGCATGTGCTCGACCTTCTGCTCGAACGCACCATCGAGGGTGCTACGCACCTCCACGATCGAGTCACGGATCGCATCGAGCCGCCGCAGCGCCTCGGCGGTCGCCGCCGGCGGCTGCGAGGCCCAGGGTTGCACCGCTTCAATGATGTCGGTGCCAAGGGCGTGGAGCAGGCGCTGCTTCATGTCTCCGGTAGGCCCCGAGCCGTTGAAAGGCGACAGGTAATCATCGGGGATTGGATGCTCGGGTTGCTCGGCCTCCGGCCCCTGCCAGCCGAGGCTGAATCGGCCATCCTCGTCCGCGATCACACGAAGTTCAAAATAGTGGGCCCGGCCGGAGTCAAGCCGGATAAGTCGCTGTCCTTGCGGCAGTGGCCGGGCGGCGTGGCGCTCGGGTCCCGGGCTCAATAGAAGCTCAGCGGCGCCGGGCGCTTCGACCACCAGTTCGTAGTCGCCGCTGCGCGGCGGATGGAGATAGCCCCGCATCCGCATGCCTTGCCCGGCACGGATGTCCGCCGCTGCCCCACCATGATTCTGCGACCTTGCCGGTCGCCCGATGGTTTCGGGCTCGAGTTCGGCTGCCCCCGTCACTTCCGGCCGTCGCCATGTCTCCAGCGATACCTCGCCGGTGGGAGCATCGGCCCGATCCGGGGGCGGGTGGATGGGATACTCGTACGCCTCGATGCCCGCGATGACATCCCCGGCGAGTTCGATCAGGCGCTCAGCCGCGGCCTCGGCCCGGGCCGGATCGTTGGCGTTGGCGGCGAGTTCATCGCCGGCTTCGATGGCGCGGGTGAGCACCTCGGCCGCTTCGGCGAGCGTGGTGTCGACCGTGTCGGGCCCGAGCCAGCCGAGGGCGTGAGCGATGAGCACCTTGCGCCCGATCTCCATCTGTTCATCCTTGACATCCATGCTTTCGGAGGCATCGACATAGATCAGGGCGCGGCCCTTCTCGCCCACCTCGGTGCGACGCTCGAGCGTGGGGCCGGTGAGCATGAGAATCAGCATGATGAGCACCGCAGCACGGATCAGCGGCAGCAACGCCCGGGCGCCGCGGCCGGCCGGTTCGCGACGGTAGAGCCACCAGGCGAGCGCACCGAGCACCACGCCAAGCAAGAGGCCCCAGCCGATCCCCATCGCACCGCTGAAACGAAGGTCAAAGCCCGTACGCTCGAGCATCTGATGGCCCCACAACGTGCCGGCGACGATGATCGCCACCAGCGCGACAAGCGCCATCAGCATGGGCACCGGGATGAAAGCACGACCGCGCATCAGCTCCGCCGCCTTGTCAGCAGTTGTTGCAGAAGCATCTCGGCGATGAGGAACACAATCGCCGCCATCAGGAACCAGGGCCAGATATCCCGGCCGTGGCGCTGCTGTTCTGCTTCGTCCAGGAACGTTCGCGCCGAGCGGACGACACGGGCATCAAGCATCTCGGCAAGCTCGGCGACCTGCCGCTGATCGAGCTGTTCAAGGTCCGATTGTGTGCGCGACACATTGACAGTGAAGTGCGCTTCCGTCCCGTCCGGCCGCGTGAGCGTGTACAACCCCGGCTTCCACGTGGCGCTGAACTCGGCCACACCCCGGCCGCGGCGGTCGCGGACCGGCAGGCTGTAACGGTCTGCCGGTTCGGTCTGGCCCAGTGGGGCAAACGCGAGGTCCACGCTTTCACCGATCCACTCGCGCTCGAACAGCTCGACGATGGGTTCACCCACGCGCAGGTTGCGCTGCGGCTGCGCCTCGAGGGCCGGCACCTTCGCCAGTTGCTGCATCAGCGGCACGAAGACGTGCGCCCGCAGCGGCATGTACCCCCAGCCCACCTCCGCCGGCCCCGCCGCGGCGATCACGCGGCCGGCGCCGTACGTCTTCTCCATCAGGAACGGATCGCCATTGCTGAACCGCGCCATCACGCTCACCCGCTGACCCGCCGCCGAGGGCGGCTGCGGGTGATAGCGGAACCACCGCACGAAGCGAAGGCCGGAAAGGTCTTCCTGCTGGGGGTCGTTGAACAGACGCAGCGCTTCATGATCGAACGATTGCCTTGCCACGTGAACCGGCCGGCGCTGCCCCCCATCCTGCGCCTCGCCGCCGGCATCGCCGATGCCGAGGATCGGCGCCGGCAGCAGGCCGCGGCCACTCCGGTACAGCGGCCCCTCGTACCAGTGGCGACCCTCGCCGGCCACGCGCTCGCCAGGGAAGATCAGCAAGCCGCCACCATCATTGACGAACGTCTCGAGCCGTTCGATCGCGGCCTGCGACAGCCTTGCCGCATCGGCAAGCACCACCACGGCGTAGGGGGTCAGTTCATGCTCGCCGAGTTCACGCTCGTTGATCAGTGTGACCTTGAACAGGTCGCGGGTGTCGGCGGGGTCAACCGCGGCGTACGGCTGAAGGGCATCGACCACATCATCGCCCGCCCCGCCGCCGCTCTGCCGCCCGCCACCGGCGACCACGAGCACAGGGATGTGATCGAGCACTTCGAGCTGATGCAATAGCCGGTTGTCAGCCTCGATCGGGTCGGTATCAATACGGACCTCAATGTAATGTGAACCGGCTTCATCAGGATCGAACCGCAGGGTGAGATCGGCGCTGCTGGTGGCGCTGCCGCCCGGTTCGATCATGTCATAGCTGATGCGGCCGCGCACCGACCCGTTGACATACACATCAGCACGGACGTTGCGATGAGCCCGGTTGCCGAAGTTGTGTACCGTCGCCTCGATGCGCACCTCGCGGCCGGCAACGATGTGTCGTGGCACGGTACGCACTTCGGTCACCGCCACGTTCTCCTCCACCGGCTCGCCCACGTGCATCAGCGTCAACGTCGGCCGTGGCTGAAGCTCGGCGAGCTTCTGCCGGATGCGCATCAACCGGTCGCGCTGCTGCTCGGGCCAGCTTGTGCGCTGCATGTCGGTGACGAGCACGATGTCGCGCTTGGCATGGTGCCGCATGGAGGCGATGGTCTCGACCGATTTCTCGAGTGCTGCGGCCATGTCGACAGCGCCGGCGCCGGCTTGGGCCTGCTCGAGGCGATGCTCGACGCGGCGCCGGTCGGTGGTGGGCCGGTCGGTCAGCGGGTTGGCACGCTCGGCGATCTCGAGCGCGCCGACCTGCGAGCCCGAGGGCAGGCCGCGCACCAGCTCGATTGATTCATCCTGCGCCCGCTCGAAGTTGGAACGTCCCCCCGCCGCGCCGCCTGGCACCGCCTGCATCGAGAAGCTCGTGTCCATCAGCAGCACCGTCGAGGAGGGCGCCGAGCCGATCAGCGGGGTCCCCGCAGTCAGCACCGGCGCAGCCATCGCCAGTGCCAGCGCCACGGGAATCATCGCGCGCAGCATCATCAACAGGACCTGCTCGAGTCGGATGCGACGCATGTTCTTTCGAATCGCCGGCTCCAGCAGATGCATCGCGCCCCACTTGACCACCTTGAACCGGCTGCGGTTGAAGAGGTGGATGATCACCGGAATATTGAAGGCGAAGATGCCCCCGAGCATGGCGATATTCAGAAACGTCATGACCGCCTCCTGCGCAGCGACAGGTAGTGGGCGAGGGCCTCGGCATAGGACTGGTCCGTCGTCATCGGCACGAGGTCAACACGATGGCGACGGCATCCTTTGGTCAGCTCATCGCGGTAGCGTTCGAGGTTCTCCATGTACGCCTTGCGCAGCGTCGCCGGGTCGACAAGGTGATGAAAGCCGGGGACCTCGAGCGAATCGAACCGCATCCACTGGCGAAAGGGAAACGTCAGCTCATCCGGATCCCACACCTGGAAGATGATGATCTCGTGCCGCGCATGCCGCAGGTGCGCCAGCGCTGCGAGCAGCGCCGGCACATCGCCGAAGCAGTCGCTGATCAGCACGATCAGCCCGCGACGGTTCAGCCGCGGGGCCAGCTCGTGCAGCACCGTGCCGAGTTCGGTCTCACCGGCGGTCTGTGACTGCTGCATCTCATCTATCAGGATGCGCAGGTGCCCCGCTCGCGATCGCGGTGGGATGTAACGCCGCACCCGGCTGTCGAAGCGGACCATGCCGATGCTGTCCGACTGCTGAAGCATCAGGTACGACAGGCACGCGGCGAGGCGGGTGGCATAATGGTGCTTGCTGACCCCATTTCGCCCGGTATAGCCCATCGAGCCGCTGCAATCGAGCAGGATCGTCGCTCGGAGATTCGTTTCTTCCTCGTATTCGCGGATGTAAAAGCGGTCGGTCTTGCCGTAGACCTTCCAGTCGAGGTAGCGCAGGTCATCGCCCGGCACGTACGGCCGGTGCTGCTTGAACTCGACGGAGAACCCCTTGTGCGGGGACCGGTGCAGGCCGGAGCAGAAGCCCTCGACCACCAGCCGCGCCAGCACCTGGAGGTTGCTGATCTGCGTCAGGTCCTTGGGACTGAGAAAATCGGTGACCTGCGTCATGCTTGTTCGGCCTTTTGCCCGGCGGCGGCGGTGCGGGCCGGGGCGGTTCCGGCCGGCGCATCATCCTCAACTGAACAACCGCCATTCCGCGACGGGCGTCTCAAAGCGCCCGGTCCCGCGTGCCGCGCGGGACGGCGGCAAGCAGTTTTTCGATGATCTGGTCGACCGTGACCCCCTCGGCCTCGGCGTTGAATGTCGGCACGATCCGGTGGCGGAGCACGGGGTAGGCCAGCGCCTCGACATCATCGAGCGTCACGTGATAACGCTGCTTCAAAATCGCCCTCACCTTCGCCCCCATCACCAGGTGCTGACAGGCGCGGGGGCCGGGCCCCCATTCGATCAACTCGCGCACAAACGGGAAGGCATCTTCCTCACGCGGGCGGGTGCGGCGAACCAGGTCAAGCACGAAGTCGACCACGTGGTCCGGCACCGGCACCTTCCGCACCGTCTGCTGGCAGTCGATGATCTGCTCACCGGTGATGACCGGCTCGAGCCTGGCCTCGAAGGTGCTCGTCGTGCGCTCGATGATGAGCCGTTCCTGGTCGCGCTGCGGATACTCGACACGGACGTGGAAGAGGAACCGGTCGCGCTGGGCTTCGGGCAGCGGGTAGGTGCCCTCCTGCTCGATCGGGTTCTGCGTGGCGAGCACGAAGAAGGGCTCCTCGAGCGTGTAGGTGTGGCCGCCGACGGTGATCGAGTGCTCCTGCATCGCCTCAAGCAGCGCCGACTGGGTCTTCGGCGGTGTGCGGTTGATCTCATCGGCGAGGATCATCTGAGCAAACAGCGGGCCCATCTCGAACACCATCTGCCGGTGGCCGGTCTGCGGGTCTTCCTGGATGATGTCGGTGCCGGTGATGTCGGCCGGCATCAGATCGGGCGTGAACTGGATGCGGCGGAAGCTCAGTTGCATCGCATCGGCCAGCGAACGGACCATCAGTGTCTTGGCCAGGCCGGGCACCCCTTCGAGCAGGCAGTGGCCGCGGGCGAGGATGGCGATCATCAACTGCTCGATCACCCCTTCCTGCCCGACGATGACCTTGCCGATCTCGCTGGTGATGCGCTGGTAGGCCTCGACGAGCGTACGTGCGCGCACGGCGTCCTCATCGGTTACTTCCATGCCACGTTCCGGTGTTACAACCACATTAGACTCCGCTATCAGGGGGGGAAAGCCGGGTGGGCCCCGGACACACGAGGCTGATGAAAGCCTTGTTCACTTTACCGCAAGCACCTTCCCGGGCAATAGGAAGTTGCGCAGGGCGGCTTTGATTTCGCGCATCGCGAGCTAAGATAGCTCATGGTCAGCCTTTGCGCTCAAGGCAGAACGTTGCTGCCTTCCCGGGCCGCGAGGGCATTGCTGGCCCCGGGAGCCGTTGTGTGAACGCCGCGCCCCTACGCCGCATTGCAATCCTCCTCGACGCCACGAACGCCTACGGGCGCGGCGTGGGTCGCGGTGTGCGCACCCTCGCCCGCACACAGCACCACTGGCGTATTCATTTCGCCGCCACCCCGCCACTGCCGCAGGGCCCGTTGCCGGGGGCCGATGCCTTCATCGCCGAGCTTGCCGACCGGACGCTCACGCAGCGGCTGCTCAAACACGGCGCCCCCCTGGTCAATGTCAGCACCCACCTCGCCCAACCGGCGGTGCCCACCGTGGGGGTCGATACCCACGGGGTGGGTCGCCTCGCCGCGATCCACCTGATGGATGCCGGCTACGAGACCCTCGGTTTCATCGGCCCCACCTGGCACTTCGGCCCAGCCCGGTGCGAGGCGGGCATGGCCGATGTGGTTCGACGTCGTGGCGGCCGGCTCGAATCGCTCTTTCCCGCCGGTCGTCCCCCTACCGGGCCGGCCGCGGCCGACTGGTCGGAGCGGATCGATGCGATCGGGCAATGGCTGCAACGGCTACCGCGGCCGGTGGGCGTGTTTACCTGGAGCGATGCGGTCGCGGAGCAGGTACTTGAAGCGTGTCTTGCGGCGGGGCTGGCCGTGCCCGGCGAGGTGGGCATTCTTGGATGCGGCAACGATGAGTGGCGGTGCGAACCGGCCGAACCGGGCCTGTCGAGCGTGATGCTGCCCGGCGAGGCGGTGGGCATCGAGGCCACCCGGCTGCTTGCCCGCTTGCTGGCCGGGGCCGGCCCGCCGCGCCGTCAGGCCACGCTTTTTTCACCCACAGGGGTTGCGGTGCGGGGTTCGACGTTGCTGGCCGACACCCCCGATGCCCACGTGAATGCCGCGCTGGCGGTCATCCGCAGCCGCGGGCACGAGTCACTTACCGTGATGGACCTGGTCGCGAGCGTGGGGATCAGCCGCCGCGCACTCGAGCAGCGCTTTCGCGAGCACCTCGGCCGCACTCCGCTGGCCCTGATCCAGCACCGCCGGCTGGAACTTGCCCAGCGTCTGCTGGTCGAGACGCGGATGAAGGTCAAGGACATCGCCGAGGCTGCCGGCTTCACCAGTCCGGAACACTTCTCGGTCGCCTTCAAGCGCCTGACGGGCACCACCCCCGGTGGCTTCCGCCGCGCTGCCGGCGGCGCGGATGTGCTGGCGGGATAAGCCGCAAGGTCATGGCCCCGCATGCCGTGGCACCGGACCTGCTTGCATGCGACAGCCCCGCAGTGCCACCCTCGCAGTGGAGGTCTCGACGAGCGCCAAAACGCTTCCGGTCGTGGTGGCACAACCTGACTGCGATTGCGGCGATTACTTTCTTCGGCGCCGGTACGCCGCGCCTGTGACCAGCGCCCCCGCACCAAAGCCGACACCGAGCATGAGCAGCAACAAGAGAGCACGGGGCATCGAAAACTCGGCCCAAAGCACATAGGTCGTGACCGATTCAGTGTTCTGAAAGATCACAATCAGCGCCACGACAATGAAAACGAGGCTGGCAATGAGCTTAACCTTCGTTGCAAGGCTCATGCCCTGCTGCTTCTCTGCGGAATTGGCCATGATGGTTGATCCTTACCGTGAAATTGCCCGTCAAAGTCTCCGGTCCGTCTCGGCCGGCCGGCAAACCCAGGTTGAAAAGCTGCCCGGGCGAGCCGATTCAAGCCTTGACCTTCAAGCCGAGCTCCGGCCGACCTGCCCCGCTCATTGTACCGCGCAAGCAGGTGCCGCTACGGCCGTAGCAGAAGCGGGCTCCACAGGCGAAGGAGCAATCGGATCAGACTTTGCTCCAGAGTGCAGCGTCGCGTCCAAGCGGTCTGTCATGCAAACCGGTCCAGCGATTGCAGTTGAATGCCGCGGCGAGATTTTCACAAAAAAGATCGATACGTCTTGACAAGTCGCCGGAGGTGGCGTAGCGTGTCGATGCTCAGTTCCTCCGCCACTTCCCCGGCAAGTGGGAATTCGCAAAAAAAGGAGAACCCCGCCCGTCTGTGGACACGCTTCCTCTGGCCGCGTGGTTTTTGCCATGGCGGTGCGTGTTTCCCCCGTCGGCCGCATCGGTGGCGAATGGGATCGATGCTGTCGCCGTGGGCGACCCGGCCAACGCCGGGCGGCCCTCGAGGCTCGGTGCCGCTGGCCCGCTTAACCATCGGGCCGCATATGCAACAGGTGCGCTTCGCTTGGCAGTACTTCCGCGCCCGATGTGATGCTCCTGAGGCCATCGCGCGCCTTGGAGCGACCCCACGTTGGGCCGTAATCCAGCGATGTGCTGGTATGACCAGCGCTAAGGAGGTGTACGATGAGTGCCGCGCAATGCCATCATGCGTGTCAAGCGGGCGCCTTACGACCAAGACGAGCGCGGTTTTATCGAGGGGCAGGAATAGGCCGCGCGTGGCCGGCCCTGGGCCTGCTCGGGCTGCTGGGGGGCTCGCCTGCCCATGCTGAGGTGACCGAGGAGTTCCACATCGGGGAGGTGGACCTGGGCGCGATCCCGCACATCGGGGATTTCGACTGGAGGGATACGCTTGAATACCGCTGGGACACGAACTTCTCCTTCGGCGGCATCGTGGGCAAGCCCAACGCCACGGTCACCCCGCGGATCGAGATTCCGATCCCCTTTTTGCCGAACATCGTGATCCCCGCCGTCACGGCCGACACCCGCACGGGGGCGCGCTTCTCGGGCAACATTGCCGGCGGCATCGGGCTGGACTTCTTTGCCGACTTCTCGGCCAGCGGGCTGGCAACGGATAACCTGTTCGATTTGGGTGTAACCGGTCGCCCGCTCCCCTGAAAGTAGGGTATTTGCAGGCACTTACATGGTTCGGTGGTTGACAAAAAAGGCC